>JAEEGW010000062.1 GCA_016280525.1 Clostridiales bacterium | reverse complement strand
GGTCTATTCATTTTTGGTATATTACTTTTGATAGCGATTATCGCGACGGTCGGTTTAAACATACTTGCCGCTTTTCCATCGATTATAATGCTTTCCTCACTCGTAATGATTATCATACAAATCATAATACACATTAAGCTCAAAAGAAAATCAAAAGTATCAAACGGCAGCTTTACAGTTACGGAAGATACGGTACTGCATAAAGAACAGCGTGAAATATACACAAGATACGGCGGTTATTCGTATGAATATACGCTTACTTTGGCAAAACATAATAATTTCGTGACAAGGAATTCCGAACTTATAGGCGCGTACAGCGAGGAAAACGAAAAATGCTACGTTGTATCCTACGACGGCTTTCCGGATGACGCGGTGCTCGTCTTCAGCAAAAGGATATACAGATATACGGGAAACTGTATGAAATAAAATCACGGGGCTGTCTATAATGACAGCCCCGCGTTTTTTTATTCTGTTTTATTCGCTTTCCTTAGCCGTTTCTTCCTCTTCCTCATCCTCATACCAGTTGAGGTCGGGTTCGCCGACTGAATCCGCGTATGAATTGAATTCATCATCAAAATCAAAGCTGTCGTCCTTGTCGCCTAACGTATAGTCGGCGAGTTTTTTGGAAATTGCCGGAGCGAGAAGCTCTTTATAAAGGAAGAAGCTTCCTACCGCGCCGCCGATAGCCGATATTATCATAATAACTTTCGTGGCTTTGCTCTTCTTTTCCGCCGTGAGTCCCGTTGCGAGTACTGCGAAAAACTGGAATACGAGCGAGAACGCCGCTATTAAGTTTATCAGTCTTTCGTTCTTCTTATACTTCTCTTTTCCCGCGCTGAAATCGATCTTCATAATCTTTTCTCCTTTCAGATCTTAACAAACATTCTTAAATATGCGTTTATAAAGCCGTCCAGATCACCGTCCATTACGGCCTGTATGTTTCCTGTTTCATATCCGGTCCTCGCGTCTTTTACAAGCGTATAAGGCATAAAAACGTATGACCTTATCTGAGAACCCCATTCTATATTCGTTTTTTCTCCCCTGATATCTTCAATTTTTTCAAGATTTTCACGTATTTTTATCTCTAACAGCTTGCTTTTCAGCATTTTGAGCGCCGTTTCTTTGTTCTGCAGCTGGTTGCGCTCCGTCTGACAACCGACGACTATACCGGTGGGTTTGTGAACTATGCGTATTGCGGATTCGGTCTTGTTAATGTGCTGACCGCCCGCGCCGCTTGATTTGTGAGTGGTGACTTCTATATCTTCGTCTCTAATTTCTATCTCGTTCGTGTCGTCAAGCTCAGGTATTACCTCAACGGACGCAAACGACGTGTGGCGTCTGCCGGACGCGTCAAACGGGGATACTCTTACAAGGCGGTGGACGCCGGATTCGCTCTTTAAATATCCGTAAGCGTTTGTACCTTCTACCGTTATGGTTGCGCTTTTTATACCTGCTTCTTCTCCGTCGAGCCAGTCAACGAGTTTTACTTTGAAACCGTTCTTTTCTCCCCAGCGCGTATACATTCTGTAAAGCATCTGAGCCCAGTCCTGAGCCTCCGTGCCGCCGGCGCCAGGGTGGAACGATACTATTGCGTTGTTTCTGTCGTATTCACCGGATAAAAGGACTTCGATATTCAGATGCTCAAGCTGCTCTTCTATCTTTGCAACGTCTGCTAAAAATTCTTCGGTATTTGAATCGTCGCCGTCTTCGATAGACATTTCAATAAGATCGTACGTGTCGTCAACGTTGGCTTTCAGCTTGTCAAAAACCTCTATTTTGTCTTTTATCACCTTAAGCTGCTGCAGGTGTTTCGTCGCCGCCGCCTGGTCTCCCCAGAATTCCGGAGCTTCCATTTCCGCATCCATTTTCTTTGCGGTATCGCGAAGATCGTCTACCTTTATGGTAACTCCGTATTCTTTGACCTGGTTTTTAATATTTGCAAGCTTCAGCTTTGCTTCTTCAAGCTGGATTATCATTATAAAAGCGTCCTTTCGTTATCCGGGTATTGTTGCGGTCTGCCGTGCGCGTTTTTATTCGCGCACGGCAACTACCGTTTTTTATGCTTTATTCTTATAGTATGCGATACGTTCCTTAACGTCCGGCATATCTATAATTGTTTTTTCGGAAAACATTGCGTTATTTAGATCTTTCGTCGCCTCGTTTTCCGCGCCGATTAAAGCGTACGTTGCATCCACGAGATGAGCGTAGAGCGGATTGTCAAGCTGGCGGCAGATGAATTCCTGGCGCGGTGAGTTAATATCAACACCGCTTATCTGGAAGAGGTTGTATCTGTCACAGTAGGACATAACGCGCTTGAGCTGATCTTCCGTGTTTCTCGTAGGCATATACGTCACGGCGTCAAATCCGAGTTCCTTTAACGTATCGAACAATAGCGGCAGATAATCGTCTTCAAACTTCTGCGCTTTCTTGTCGCCGGTAACGGAATCGCCAACGTCGCCCAAGTATGCGTACGCGGAGATAGCGCCGCTCTTGTTGCATATATCGATATAATCGTATACGGACGGGCATTCTTCATCCGCGTCTATATAGAATTTCTCGACCATTTCCGCTTTGAGAGCGCCTAAAATATCGTACTCATAGAAGTCAGGCGTGTTCTCGCCGTTCAGAATCTGCGCTTCTACTTTTGCCGACATTGCGACGTGCATATCGTTTTTGAAAAAGTCAACGACCTGTGCCGGCGTCGGATATTTTGCCGTAACTTTCTTTGCAAGCGCAAAGAGTATGTGACGCTCGGTCACTGATCCGCCCTCGCTTGATTTAGATAACGGCAATACGTCGCGGTCAAAATCAAGATCGAGTCCGTACGGTGCGACGAGCTCCGTTATGTTTTTGCACATTTTGCGGTTGCGCTCGTTTCTTTTTGCTCTGTACGGTTTTATAAATTCCTCTATCATATCTATGCTCTGATGAGGGATGCCGTGAAGCGCGACGTATGCGACTGATTTCTGGTCAGGGTTGTTTATCTTTTTGCCGTTAAGCGACGTTTTGCTCATATCGCAGCGGATCTCCATACCGCAGGTTATGGGCATTTGCAGTATTTTTCCGGCTTCTATGAACTCTCTGATGCCGCCGACGGAATCGTGATCCATGATGCCGGCTGTTTTAAGTCCCGCCTGCCACGCCATATAAAGCGCTTTTGTGGGAGAATACGGCGAGAACGAATACTGCGTGTGTATATGGTTGTTTACGTAAGGCGTGTCCGCGGGTTTGGGAAGCTTGCCATCGTCGGTAAGCTTCTTAATTTCACGCAGAGCGTCCAGACGTACGTTTATATCGTTATCGTTAAGTTTATTTATAAGGTCGGTCATTTTAAGCCTCCGTCAGTTGAGCATTATCTGACCGCCGGTCACGGGCACAGCCTGACCGGTCTCATACTTCTGCTCAACAACGTAAGTGATGGCGCGTGCAACGTCGGCAGGCAGACAGCCGCGTTTGATCGGCGTTTTGCTCATATAGAACGCGCGTACGTCTTCAACGGTCTTTGCACCGGGTACTTTGCCGGCGTTGAGATACTGTACGAACAGACCTTTTACGGGGTCGCTCCACAGCGGACCGTCAAGATAGTTGCCGGGGCATACGGCGTTGACTTTGATATTGTAGTCAACGAGTTCAAGCGCAAACGACTGGGTAAGGCCGATACCGCCGAATTTAGAACCCGCGTACGCGAAGTTTTTGTTCGAGCCTTCAAGACCGGACTTGGAGTTTACCGTAACGATATCAGCCATGTATTCGGTTGCGAATCTGTGCTGGATCTTCATATATCTGCTTGCGTATTTGGTGCAGAGATAGTAACCGGTGTAGTTTATAGCCGTTACAAGTTCAAAACGCTGCTTAGTCATTTCTTCAACGTTTCCGGCTATTGCGATACCGGCGTTTGATACGAATATATCGATACCGCCGAAATTCAAGACGGTCTCTATAAGCATTTTTTCAACGAGCTCTTCATTCGATACGTCAACGTCAACGGATATCGCCTTTCCGGCGCCGTTTGCAGCGTTGATCTCTTCAACTACCTGCGCTGAAAGCTCGGCCTGCTTCGGGATATCGGCTATAACTACGTACGCACCGTCTTTGGCAAGCTCTTCCGCAATACCTTTGCCGAAGCCCTGAGCGGAACCGGTAACGACGGTTATCTTCTCGGAAAGACGCTTTGCGCCAGCGCCCGCGAGCGATACTTTGGAGCGATACGATTCGACTTCCCAGTTGGTTATGAAGTCTATAAGATCGTCAGACATGGGATTATAACCGCCGAACGCTTCAGCGTAAACGGCTATCTTCATCATATCGGTAAATACTTCCGCAGCGACAACTGCGTTTTTATGCGTTGTGCCGACCGAGAACATACCGAGGTTCTGGACTATGACTATTTTCGGCTTGTAGCCGCGAGTGCTCTCAAACTCTTCAAATCCGGCTTTAAGATCCGCGTAGATCTGTTCAATATCGCCGCTGTCTTCAACGAATAATGCATACGCTTTGCAGTAAACGATATGATCGGGAGAATAGCTCTTGTAAAGCGGTTCGAACGCTTCTCTGCTTGCGGCAAATTCAAGCGTCAGCTTGTTTGCGGTATAATATACGCTGCAGAGCTCGTCCTGCGAGTAAAGCATTCTTATAGCAGGAGCGATAAGCGAAGCTCTCTGTCTGTCCGTTTCCGCCGGGGACAGGTCGGGTTCTCTTTTTACGCACTCTTTGAGTTTGCCCATAACGTCCGCTACGACCGCGTCAAGTTCTTCCATGCTGTCCGCACCGAAGAAAATGCCGTGATTTTCAAGGAATATGACGTTGGGAGTTTTGTTATGCGTGTTTACGTATTCAAGTACGGCTTTTCTGCAGTACGCCGCAAGGATATAACCGGGCTTTGTAGACGGGACCCATATAGCGTCCGGGAAAAGTCTGTACATAGCGTCGGAGCCTTCCTTTGAGCAGGTAAGACCGTTTACGAGCGCGGGATGAACGTGAAGCACGTACTGCTGTTTGAGCAGATTGTGGAGCAGAGTTTCAACGCTCGGGCGTTTTGCTTCCTCGCCTTTGCATCTGGCGTCCATCATATCCGCTAAGACCGCGGCTTCTCTTTCCGCTTCGTCTATCGGATACGTTTTCTTCCACATATCGTCAAGCGCGGCTCTGTCCATTTTTACGAACTGCTCCGCCTTGATGGTAGAAAGAGACGAGCCCGAGCCTTTTATAAACAGAAATTCATCCGTTTTAAAAGAAGTATTGCCGCCGCCGGCTAAAACGAACGCCGGGTCGCTGCCATATTTGTGCGAAAATTCAACAAGATTTGCAAGTCCTTCATTTACTGTCATGGTTTTATTATCCTTTCAATAAATTCTGTATTTCAGATCTGTTTTGCGTGAGCAAGCAGATATTTTTCTGCTTCCGCGCTCCACAGACCGTTATTCTTTTCAACTATTTTGGCAAGAGCAGCCATTACGGGATCGGTCTTGCCGAGCTCCGCCATATCCGCGATAGCGGTAAGCGGCATATCTATATGCGTGTAAACGAGCTTCTTGCCGCCTGGGATCTTGTCAAGATCGATTGTCGTTGAAACGACTGCGTTAAGACCGCCGACGTGCGTGATCATAGCGGAGGGATTTAGTCTTCCCTGTCTCATAAGATCAACATATTCACGCATATCGTCCGTGTTGCCGCCGGAAGTACCTACAACGTGAGTTGAGCTGTAATGGACGTTATAGAAGTTGAACATCGCCGAGAAGTCCGTCTTTGTGGGACCTGCGAAGAAGTTCAGACAGCCGTCCATGCCGAGCAGCGCGTCGCCCTGTTCAACAACGGGTTTTACGGGCGCGAATACGAAAACGTCGTCAAAGCCTTTGCCGCCGGTAAGCGCAAGTATGTTTTCGTTCGTGTTTTCGGGATGAGCCTGTGTATTTGTGTTCATGTAAACAAGCTTTACGCCGTTTTTCGCAGCTTCTTCGACTGTGTAGATCTTTGCGGCTCTTTCAAGTCTCGCGTCGTCTATATCGGTCACGACAAGCAGACCGGGGCGTCTGTCACAGTGGATGGCGTAGTCGATCGCGCCCAAGCCCATGGGTCCGACGCCTGCCAGAATAGCGCAGTTTCCGCCTTCAACTATACCCATGCTGTGTTCGTACACGCCGCGGGTCGTGTGATAATTGGCGTGGAAACCGCCGATTATACAAGACATCGGCTCGGATAAGCTGCCGTAGAAATAAGCGTCTCCGTTATACGGTAACAGGCAATTAAGCTCCATTACGGGCGCGGGGATAACGATATACGTCGCGTCGCCGCCTATATATTTAAAGGAATAACCGGGCGCCGCAAGCGGATCGTCCTTCTGGTTGAGCGCGGGCTGAATGGTGAATTTATCGCCTTCTTTATATTTGTCCGCCCATTTAGCTCCGACCTTTTCAATAATTCCGCAGAATTCATGACCGACGATAACGGGGTTATCTGCTACGTTGTCCGGAACTCTTTTGTGATTTTTGCCCTGCATAGCGGCTTTGTGCGTCGACATGCAGATACTGTCGGATACGACTTTTGCAAGTATTTCGTCTTCTTTTATCTCCGGAAGTTCGAATTCCTCAAGTCTTAAGTCGTTTACGCCGTACAGTCTGACTGCTTTTGTTTTCATAACTGGTCTCCTTTATATTATTTACTGCTGTTTATTTGTAAAATCCTTGTTTCGGATATCTACACGTTTTATTTTTCCGCTTGTGGTTTTGGGAAGCTCGTCTACGAATTCCACTATTCTCGGATACTTATAAGGTGCGGTGTGGGTCTTTACGTAGTTCTGTATCTCTTTCGCAAGCTCGTCCGACGGTTCGTAGCCTTTTGTCAGAACTATCGTCGCTTTTACCACCATTCCGCGTATCTCATGAGGAACGCCTGTGACCGCGCATTCAAGGACGGCGGGGTGTTCCATTATAACGCTTTCTACTTCAAACGGACCTATGCGGTAGCCGGACGATTTTATAACGTCGTCTTTTCTGCCGACGTACCAGTAATAGCCGTCCTCGTCACGCCAGGCGATGTCGCCCGTGTGATAATAACCGCCTTCCCATACTTTCGCGGTGCTTTCCGGGTCTCTGTAATATTCGATAAGAAGTCCGGCGGGATGTTTGCCGTTGCGCTTTCTTATAACTATTTCTCCGTTTTCACCGGGAGCGACCGACTTGCCCTCGTCGTTGACTATATCAACGTCAAGATACGGTACTGGGAGTCCCATGGAGCCGACTTTCGGTTCCGTGAAATACGGGGTGCAGACGATAACGGATGATTCGGACTGACCGAAGCCTTCCATAAGCTTCAGTCCCGTAGCTTCCTTGAACTGATTGAAGACCTCGGGGTTGAGCGCTTCTCCGGCTATAGCCGCGTTCTTTATGGAAGAAAGATCGTATTTTTTAAGATCTTCTTTTATCAAAAATCTGTATATGGTAGGCGGCGCGCAGAACGTCGTGGGCTTGTATTTCTGCAGCATTTCAAGCATATCCGCCGCGTTGAATTTCTCGTGATCGTACACGAGTTGAGCCGAGCCGCCGATGAGCTGACCGTACATTTTTCCCCAGCCGGTCTTTGCCCAGCCGGTGTCGGCAACGGTTATGTGAAGTCCGCCGTCTATAACTCTGTGCCAGTAAACGCCGGTAAAAATGTGAGATAACGGATATAAGAAGTTATGCGTCGCCATTTTGGGCATGCCGTTTGTGCCGGAGGTGAAGAATATAAGCATCCTGTCCGTGCTTTTCGGCAGATCGTCGCCCGTCGGTTTTACGAACGGAGGCGCGTTCTCAATACCTTTATCAAACGAGAGCCAGCCTTCACGCTCGCCTCTGCATATTATCTTGTTTTTTACCGTATCAGTCGCGGCGCAGGCATTGTCTATATGATCAAGCACCTGCGGGTCGCCTGTTGCGACTATGGCTGAAACGTCTGCGGCGTTGAATCTGTATATATAATCCTTATCCTGTAACTGATACGTGGCGGGGATCGCGATTGCGCCTATTTTGTGCAGCGCTACGTAAGTGTACCAGAATTCGTAGTTGCGCTTCATTACAAGCATCACTCTGTCGCCTTTTTTGACGCCTATGCTCATAAAAAACGAAGCTAACGCATTGCTTTTATCAGACCACTCTTTATATGTTATCCTCTTCTCAAATCCCTTGTCGTTTACGTACATTATTGCAAGCCGCCCAGGCTCTCTTTCCGCAACGTAATCAACATGGTCATATCCGAAGTTGAAATCAATATTTTCCTTTATGCTGTATGACGATAAATTGCCGTTTTCGTCAAACGTTTCGTCCACAAATCTTTTGTAGTATCGCACCTGTTTACACTCTTTTCGTATGGTATATTTTTTACCAGATACATTTTACTACATTTATTTACAATACGCAATAGAAAAAAAGGATAAATTTACTGAATTTTCTTATGAAATTTTATTTAATTATTATAAATTAAATATAGAAAATCAAAAAGATACATTTCATAACTTGACAAATACGAATTTTTGTATATAATTGTGGTATAGTGCGTTCAGTATATGCTGCCGATACGCATAAAAATATTGATACGGTGATTTGGTTTAATGAG
>JAEEGW010000009.1 GCA_016280525.1 Clostridiales bacterium | reverse complement strand
TGGATGCTTCACATGCTGCGGTGGTATCTGAAAACGGACGCGATAGCATATTCCGATCTTATCCGCGACTACGACTATCAAAGACTGACGGACGAGGATATACAGTGTCTCAAATACTGCACGGACCTGCAGGCGCTCGACCTGGGACATCAGGCGATAACGGATATTTCGGTCATCTGCGATTATCTGCCGGAGCTTCGCATACTTATCCTGGCTGACAATCAGGTAAAGGACCTGTCGCCGGTGGTAAAGCTGAAGCATCTGCATTACATCGAGCTTTTCGTAAATCCGGGACTTACGGACGTTTCGCCTCTGGGAGAGTGCAAAGAGCTTGTGGACGTGAATATCAGCTATCTTGATATAAACGATATATCGGCGCTTCTCGATCTGCCGCTTATAGAAAGATTCTGGATAGAACACACGTACGTACCGCAGGAGCAGATACAGCAGCTGCGCGATAATCACCCCGACGCGACGATAATAAACAAAGGCTCGGGCTCTGTAGATCAGGGCTGGCGGACACATCCGCGTTATTACGCCATGAAAGAAATGTTTTATGATCAATATTTCATAAGCGAAGAATTCAGTAAATACGATCAGTAAACAAGAAAATTCACCCAAAACTCCTTCCGTCACGGCAGAGCCGTGACACCTCCCTCAAAGAGGGAGGCAAATCGGCTCCTCCTCCGGGGGAGCTGTCATCCGGGATTGTTCCCGGATGACTGAGGGAGTTTTTTTTTACGTAAAAAAATCACCGCAGATGCGGTGATTTTTTTGATTCTTAAATTATTCTGCTGCTTCTTCTTTTGCAGGTTCTTCCGCGGCGGGTTCCTCAACGGGAGCTTCCTCAACGGGAGCTTCTTCAGCCGGTGCTTCCTCGACGGGAGCTTCTTCAGCCGGTGCTTCCTCAACGGGAGCTTCTTCTGCGGGAGCCTCTTCGACAGGTGCTTCTTTCTCAGCGGGAGCCTCTTCTGCGGGTTCTTCCTCCGGAAGCAGTGCGCGGATGGATAAGCTGATCTTCTTCTTGTCGTAATCGATCTCGGTGATCTTGACGTCTACCGTGTCGCCGAGCTTAACAACGTCTTCGGGCTTGCCGACGCGCTTGTTGGAAAGCTGGGAAATGTGGATAAGACCGTCTGTGCCGGGGATGATCTCGGCAAAAGCGCCGAACGGCTTGATGTTGACTATCTTGACGTTAACGACGTCGCCTACCTGGTACGCGTTTGTGAACAGCGTCCACGGATTTGTCTCCTCGGTCTTATAACCCAAGGATATTCTCTTCTTTTCCTTATCAAAGGATTTGACGAAAACTTTTATCTTCTCGCCTACGGATACGACCTCGGACGGATTGCCGATATGCTTCCACGAAAGCTCCGTGGTATGTACCATACCGTCAACGCCGGCTTCAAGTTCAACGAACGCGCCGTAGCTCTGGATGGAGCGGACGATACCTTCGTATTCCTTGCCCTCTTCTATCTCTTCCCAGAACTTTGCCTCTGCGGCTTTGCGCTCCGCTCTCGCGGCTGCTCTTGCCGGGATACGTGCGGAAGCTTTTACTCTTCTTCTGCCGGTGTCCACGTCAATGATCTTGAACGGCATTTTCTTTCCTATAAGGGAATTCATATCGCCGTCTTCTTCTATTGTGGTGTGAGACGCGGGTACGAACGCGCGTACGCCCTTGATGGTGCAGATAGCGCCGCCGCGGACCACTTCCACAAATTTGCCGTCCAGATATTCGCCGCTGTTGTACGCGTCAAGTATCTGCTGCCAGTTGTTTTTGGCGTCATACTTTCTCTTGGAAAGCGTTGCAACTCCGTCAACGTCGGAAACCCTTACTGCATAGGCGGTGATCTGATCGCCGACCTTGAACAGATCGCTCAGAACGACGCCGGGTTCATCCGATACATCGTCATACGAAAGTATTCCGGTAACCTTGGTACCAAGGTCAACTTTGATCTCTGTGGCAGAGATCTGCGTTATCGTGCCTGTTACGACGTCTCCTGTATTTAAAGTTTTAAAGGTTTCATCAAGAAGTTTTTCGAAGCTTTCTTCCGCCTCGTTCTGTCCGCTTGATACGGACTCTTTGAGTTCTTCGCTCATAATGGTTTTTACCTCCTCTATTATACTGTCGGGAGTCGATGCTCCGGCAGTAATTCCCACTTTTGTGTTTTTGCCGATCTTTATCCGCCTGCACTCGTCCGCGTTTTCCACAAGATAAGTGCGCGGGCAGACGGAGCCGGCTATGGAATACAGCTTGTTTGTGTTTGAGCTGTTCTTCCCTCCGATGACTATCATAACGTCAACGCGTGACGCAAGATCAAGCGTCTGCTTCTGGCGTTTTTCGGTCACGGAACATATTGTATCAAAAACTTTTGCGTTTGTATATAGATTTTCAATAAAGTTTTGACATTTTTTCCATTCTGTTAAATTTTGAGTGGTCTGCGACACCATAATAACGCTGTCTTCGGGCAAAATCCGCGGGCATATCTCGTTTTCCAGCTGATTTTTGTCGCAAAAACAGTAAACTTTACCGGAAACGCGGCTCTTTATACCGCGAACTTCCGGATGATCTTCGTCGCCGAAGATAAGCGTTACCGTGTTTTCTGCCGAGTTTTCTTCAACTATGCCGTGGATTTTCGCAACGAACGGACACGTGCAGTCGATTATTTTTATATCCGGATTCTGCTCCGCGCGCTTTAAAAGATAGTCCGAATATTCTTTTTCCGAACCGTGAGTTCTTATGACGAACGTCGTTTTGCCGTCCGCTTTGTCGCACAGCTGCTCAAGCTCCTCCGGTCTGACGGAACGGACGCCCGCTGCCTCAAATTCAGAAACGACCGTGGGGTTGTGGATAATGTCGCCGAGCGTGTAAATTTTACCCGACCCGCCGTTTTCTATAAGCTCCTTTACGGTAGACACGGCGCGGGAGACGCCGGGACAGAAGCCGCTGTATTTTGCAATTTCCGTCATGCTTTGTCTTCCAGATCGCAGATATCTTTAAAGATGCGGTCCGTCGCGCGTCTGTATTCGGACGGCGTGCCGTTTTTGATATCCAGCTCTTCAAGCGTTATGGGCTTGCCTATAATCACGGTAGTTTTTGAAAACGGCTTGAGTTTTCTTTTTTTGGTTTTCACAAACGCCGGCAAGACTGAACATCCGGTGTGATACGCCAACATCGCTACGCCTTCTTTGGACGGCGTTTCCCTCGGATCTACGCCGGGTCTGCGCGTTCCCTGCGGGAAAATGCCGACAACTTCTCCGTTGTTTATATAGCCGAGCGCGGTCTTTATGGCTTTCATATCAACCGTTCCCCTGTTTACCGGGAACATTTCGATATCCTTCATTATCTTGCCTATTATCGGGGTTTTGAAGGATTCTTTTTTCGCCATAAAGTGAAGCCTTCTCGGTATGGACAG
>JAEEGW010000008.1 GCA_016280525.1 Clostridiales bacterium | reverse complement strand
TAGAAGTTGAAGCGGGAACGGCGATAAGGCTCGAAGGCTTTGACAGAGAATGGATGACGGTATATCTGCGCGCGGAAGACGGCTTTTCCGTCACGCTCGTGCCGAGCGACGTAGGTGATTTCAGCATCGACCGCTACGAGCAGACGGAATCTGTTCTGGCGGAGGACGTTCTGAGATTTGACGTTGATATAATTAAAAAAGAACTGACGGCAGAGGAAACGGATAACCGCGCAGTCGATCATATCATAATGCCGAAAGCGGACGAAGGCGAGCGCCGCGTCTATGCCGATATCGATATCGGACTGATGAACGGGGATGAGCAAAAATATTTCACGGGGCTGTCGGACGGCGAGCTTGCAAACGTAAAGGAAAAGATACAAACCGCGCTCGGCTCGGTAAAGGTCGGCGGATCCGACAGGAAAACCGACGCGCTTTTCAAAAAGCTTGCCGGAACAAACGGCTTTGACTCGGCGGATGACGGCAGGTTTTTCTCCGTATCGTTTGAAGGTGAACGGGACGTCGGCTTCCCGTTCAGAGTCAC
The DNA here is from genome assembly GCA_016280525.1 of Clostridiales bacterium. Lineage (GTDB taxonomy): Bacteria > Bacillota > Clostridia > Oscillospirales > CAG-272 > UBA1248. The sequence goes on along the minus strand of JAEEGW010000008.1, from coordinate 3,011 downwards.
GGTCACGCTTGAGCCCGGCGAGCTTGACGGCGGAAAGGAGCTTTACGTATACAGCCTCCAGGAGGACGGAAGCATAAAGCCGGTCGGCAAAGCGGATTACGTCACTTATGAGGACGGCAGCGTTGAATCCGTATGGTTCATCACGAACGGATTTTCGGAATTCTTTACCGCGGCGAAGGAGCTTAAGCTCGACGCGGCTGACGATCCCGCCGTATCCTATACCGCCGACGGTATCACGGATGACTCTCAAAAAGAGACCGAGGCAGGAAAACTGTTTCCGGCGGCAGTTATAGTGACAGCCGTCTGCGCCGCTGCGGCGGTTACTGTCGTCATAGTATTGATAGTAAGAAAAAAACGTAAATAAAAGCAGAAAAAACCGCCTTCAAGGCGGTTTTTTTGCCGGATCGGCGGCTATTTCCTTTTTGTTATCCTGATCACCGTATATATCGCAAGTGCGACGGAAAGGACAAAGCCTATAACTGCGATAAGCGGCACGCCGTTTGTCTGCGGCTGAATATTCGTCGTACACAGCGTACACGAACCGCAGAAAAGCACGGATGAAAACACCGCGAGCAGCACGTTTTTCAGCATATCGCCTATCTGCCTGAGCGGTTCCTCGTAGCCGGTTATCTCAAAATTTATCTTCGTTCTGCCCTTGGCAAGATTCCGCAGTACGTCAAACGTAAGTCTCGGCAGCTTTGCCGCGCTCGCCCCGGTTATCGCGAGCGATTCAAGCAGGGAGGTTATCTTTTCCCGTATGCTGAAATTCTCCTTCGCGCGCTGGAACATTTTTTTGGTAAGATATTCAAATATGTTCAGCTCGGGACAGAAATCGTTCAAAGTCCCCTCCACGGTAACTATACTGCGTATCAGCATAGTGTATTCTTTGGGTATTTTTATGTTATGCTGCGTCAAAAGATCCTTCAGATCTATCATAAGCGCGCCGACGTTTATACTTGAAAGGTCTTTAGCGGACATATATCTGCTTATGATGTTTTCAATATCGTCCATCAGCCTCGCTTTGTTCAGCTTTCCGGTCGTTGTTCCGAGAGACAGAACGGCGTTCGTAAGCGCCTCAACGTCCTTCTGGAGCATTGCGAATATGATATCCTGAATAACGGATATATTCTGCTCGCTGACGTATCCTATCATGCCGAAATCTATCCAGTACGGCACGCCGCGGCTAATCAGTATATTGCCCGGATGCGGATCGGCGTGGAACATACCCACGTCAAGTATCTGGTGCAGATAGTTTTCGACAATTACCTTGCCTATAGCCACGCGGTCGTATCCTTCTTCCTCAACGCGGTCTCTGTCCGCTATGGAATACCCGTCCACAAACGTCATGGTCAGTATTTTTTCCGTGGATAGACTGTCAATTATCCGCGGACAGCAGATCAGATCGGGATCGTCTATGCAGTTTTCTCTGAATTTGCGCGTGTTTTCCGCTTCGATCCTGAAATCCAGCTCCGCGTTCGTGACCTTTTCAAGCTCTTCGATAACGGATCGCAGATCAACGGAATATCCGTCCCCGCTGTTTTCGCTTGCCGCGGTGATCACCTTTGAAAGCCTTTTTAATATGATGAAATCGTTTTTCATCATTTCGTCGATATGCGGACGCTGTACCTTTGTAACGACCTTTGTGCCGTCTTTAAGAACGCCGTAATGCGCCTGAGCGATGGAGGCGGAGCCGAGAGGCTCGTCCCTGAAGCTGCCGTATATCTCGTCTATCTTTTTGCCGGTCTGCTCCTCTATCACAGCTTTGACGTCCGCGGGATCGAGCGGATTTACGTCGCTGCGGAGAAGAGACAGCTTCTGACAGTACGATTCCGGGAAAATATCGCTTCTTGTCGACAGTATCTGACCAAGCTTGACGTACGTCGGTCCGAGATCCTCAAGCGTTGTTTTGAGCTCTTGCGGAGTAAAGCCGTTTACGTAAAAATTATGCTTTGCAAATACGCTGAAGATCTCCGCCGCACGGTTTTTTCCGCCGGACTTTTTCTTCGGTTCTTTTTTTATTTTCAGTTTTTCGGCCTCTTTGTTTTTCATCACGCCGTCCTCCTTATTCCCTGTGCATCGGCCAGATCCAGATCAGACTCAAAAGATATATGACGGAAGAGTATAACAGCGAACATCCGATCACCTGCATGAATACCTGCGTGCCTTTTATCCACGGATTGATGAACACGAAGATCCCGAATAACACAAGCAGGGAAGAGAGAATGACGAGCACCCACCAGCCGCGCCTCTTCGACCGTTTTGCAAAAATAACGGCGTAAAAGATCTCTATTATGCCGAGTATTATCGGGATCGTGCCAACAAGCCACGACAGCGTCATTATAAACAGCTCCTCGAATATGAAAAGCTCTATGCCGATCAGTCCCGCAAGCAGTCCGACGGCAAGCTTGATATAATGTATCAGCGCCTTTGTGCTTCCCGCAAAATCAAAAACGGACGCGGCGCAGACGACAAGCAGCGCAAAGCCTATCGTCCCTCCCGCAAACGTAACGTAATCCGAAGGTATGATAATGAACAGGATCCCTATGATCATCAGTATGATCGCCGCCATTATGGCGTCGCGTTTCAGCTTGTCAAGCTCCTTGAAAAGCATATAGTATGTCTCCTTAAAAGTCATTGATTTAATAATATCACATTAAGAGCCTGTTGTCAATAATATGACTGATAAAATGCAAAAGAGAAAAAGCCGGATGTGCGGAATAAATTAAGGTGTCGCTTCGCGACGAAAATGGGTGGTCACCCACCCCTCGCGGGCACAACGTGCCCGAATGAAGACGCCCGCTAACGCGGGGTTCCCCGCCGCTTATAGCGGTGGGGGTTCACGCGGGCTAATGATGAAATGAAGACGCTTCGCTAATGAAGAAATTAAAATGTTATTTCTGCGGACGTCTTTGCTTCATTAGTCGGCAAAGCCGACGACTTCATTAGTGCGTAGCACGACATCATTAGTCGGCAAAGCCGACGACTTCATTATTTTACCCCCATACCCCCAT
>JAEEGW010000061.1 GCA_016280525.1 Clostridiales bacterium | reverse complement strand
TTCAGAAAGTATACCGACCCGGAAACGTTTGAAAAAATAGTTTCATACGGCACGGTCGGCGAAATGTGGAAAGACTGCGCAGAAAAGTACGCAGATCTTATTGCTATAGAAGACGACGGAAGAAAAATAACGTACAAACAGCTTGAAGAGGACGCTTCGTATCTGCGTCCGCTGCTCGGAGAGGGCAAGCGCGCGGCGATACTCTGCCCGAATTCTTACGAGTTCGCCGTCGCGTATATCGCGGCGGTCACGTCCGGCAACGCGGCCGTCATACTTCCGCCCCAGCTTCCCGCGGACGCCGTGTACGGCTGCTGCATGAAGCTCGGCGCAAACGAGCTTATATATCATCCGGCGCTTGAAGAAAAGCTCGCCACCGTAAAAGCCGCCGCTCCGAACCTGCCGCTTATAAACGTTATGTCAAAAGCGGACAGCGCCGCGGGCATAACGGAGTCAAACCCGTCTGATCCGTGCGCAGTCATGTTCACGGGCGGCACGACAGGCAGAAGCAAGGGCGCGCTGTTGTCTCACCGCGCCGTTATGGAAGGCACTATCAACGGCTGCTACGGCTATAAGGACGTTTTCAATCAGAGATATCTGCTCGTCCTGCCGCTTTCCCACGTTTTCGGCCTTATAAGAAACCTTATGACCGCGCTTTATACAGGATCTACACTTTATATCTGCCGCAACAATAAGGATATGTTCCGCGATATAGCGATGTTCCGTCCCACGGTGCTCGTGCTCGTTCCCGCGCTTGCGGAAATGGCGCTAATGCTCTCGTTCAAGTTCGGCAAAAATATGCTCGGCCCGGATCTTAAATACATAATCTGCGGCGCCGCGGCGGTTTCACCGTATCTTATCAAAGAATACTACAAAATGGGCGTGCTGCTCCTCGCCGGCTACGGCCTGACGGAGTCCGCGAACCTCGTTTCCGGCAACCCAGATTCAATAGGCAAGCCGGAATCCGTAGGTATCCCGTATCCGAATCAGACGCTCCGTATTGTTGACGGCGAGCTCTGGCTCAAGGGCGACAATATGATGGACGGCTACGTGAACGAGCCGGAGGAGAGCAAAGCGGCGTACGAGGACGGCTGGTTCAGGACCGGCGACCTTGTTAAGATCGATGACGACGGCTTCTTATACATTACCGGCAGATCAAAGGAAATAATCGTTTTGTCAAACGGCGAAAACGTATCCCCCGCGGAGGTTGAAGCTCATTTCAACGCGCCGGCGTTCATCCAGGACAGCCAGGTGTTCGAGGACGTGCTCCCCAACGGCAGCCACATCTTAGCGCTTGAAGTAGTGCCGAGAATGCCGGAGCTGCGCGGTATCGAAGGCGACGTAAAAGAATATATCACAGCGGAGCTGGAGAAGATAAACAAAGAGCTGCCGCCCTATCAGCGCGTGAGCAGGATAGAGGTGCGCGACAGCGATTTTGAAAGAACTCCGAGTATGAAGATAGTGAGATATCATAAATGCAAATGAAAAGAGAAGAGATAATCGAAAAATTAAAGGACATCCTTGTGTCCGCGTCCGACGATCCGGACGTACTTTCAAAATGCACGGAGGACGCAAAGCTGCAGACGGAGCTCGGGCTCACGTCCGTAAACATGCTTTACACCGTTATAGCCATTGAAGAGACTTTTGATATAAGGTTTGACGACGTTACCGTGACTTCGTTTGACACGTTCGGCGACGTAGTCGACTACGTTGAGAAAAAACTCTCATGAAATGGGCGCCCGGCGACTGCAGCACGGCGGATATCGTCCGCATAAAGGTCGGCTCTATATATCACTACGGCATATTTGTATCCGAGGACGAGGTGATACAGTTCGGCTACCCGCCCGCCCCGGAATTTGCGGATAAAAACGATCCGCCCGTGGTCTGCGCCGTAGACATAGACACGTTCTGCTGCGGCAGGATTGTCGAGCGCGCGGAGCTTGACAGAGGCGAGCGGCGCAAAAGATTTCCGCCGGAGAAGACCGTGAGTCTCGCGCGCTCACGTCTCGGAGAGGGCGGATACAATATCCTGCACAACAACTGCGAGCATTTCGTAAACGAATGTGTTTTCGGGATAAAGAAAAGCGAGCAGGAGGAGGAAGTGCGCCGCAAGTGGCGGCTGTTCGCCGCGTCCGGCTCACACGGCAAGTTCAGGCCGGATATTGAAGACAAACAGGACGAAAACGGCAAATAAAAGCGCCCGCGCACGTATTTTGTAACCTTTTTGAATATTAAGTTATTTACTTAAGAGGAAGTAATGACGGCAGTCTATATTATTCTTGCAGTCCTTGCGACTGTTCTGGTCCTTTATATAGTGTTTATCATAGGACCGACCATACTATCTTTTGATAAAATATTCGGCAAAAAAAGCGCAGAGCCGCTTGAAGGCAGAGATATTGCCAATTCTTATTTCGCACCTTTTGAGCAGATGATGCGCGACGCCGTTGCGAGAGTGGAGAAAACCTATGAGCTGCAGCGCGTCAAAACAACGTCGTATGACGGGCTTGATCTTTACGCCGACTATATCGACCGCAAAAGCGATAAAACGGTCGCGTTTTTCCACGGATACAGCGCGTCGCCGCTTGTCAATTTCGGTCCGCATACGGAATATTTCGCAGAGCGCGGATACAACGTGCTTCTCGTTTTCCAGCGCGCGCACAGCGTGAGCGGAGGCGAATACTGCACTCTCGGCGTAGCTGAAAGATTTGACGTATTGAGCTGGGTCGACTGGATAGACAAAACGCCCGCGAAAAACGCCGTGCTCTACGGCATTTCCATGGGCGCGTCGACTATCGAGTACGCGGCGCAGCAGATCAACAGCGAAAAGATAAAAGCGCTCGTGCTTGACTGCGGATATCTTTCGCCGTATTTGCAGATCTACCGCGACTGCAAAAGAAGACGTCTGCCGGGCAAGCTGATAATGCCGATCCTTTCCGTTATGTTCCGCCACAAATTACACGAAGACCTTAAAATGAACACCGCGGAAGCGCTGAAAAACAACAGGATACCCGCGCTGTTCCTTCACGGCAAGGCGGATATGACCGTGCCGTATAACGACAGCCGGGTGAATTACGACGCCTGCGAAAGCAAGAAGAAACTGCTTTTGCCTGACGGACTGCATCACACGCTTTCGTTTTCCACCGGCAGCGACGGGCTGCGCGCGGAAATATTTGACTTTATTGAAGAAAACTTTAATTAAAACCACACAAGGAGAATAAAAATGAGCAATTTTGCCATAATGGCGGACGCCACGTGCGATCTTACAAAAGAATTATCCGAAAAATACGACATCATAACCGTTCCCGGACACCTCGTTTTTCCGGGCAACAAAGAAATAAAGGCGTTTCTTGACTGGGAGACCGTCCCGCGCGACGAGTTTTACGCGGACCTTAAAAAGAAACCGGACGAATACAGCACGTCTCCTGCCAACGTGGAGGAATTTGCGGAGGCGATGGGCAAGCCCGCGTCGGAAGGCAAGGACATAATACTTATGACCATATCCGCCGGTATGAGCGGAGCGTACAACTTTGCGCTTCAGGCAAAAGATATAGTTGAAAAGAAATACGGCGTAAATATAAAGATAATCGACACCATGCGTTTCGGTCCCGGCTTCGGACTTATGGCCATACACGCGTCGCTTCAGCGCGCGCAGGGCAAAAGCATGGAAGAGGTCGCCGCGTGGATAGAGGAGAACAAAAACCGCTTCCACCAGGCGGGCTGGCTTGACGATCTTTCGTTCGTCGCAAAAAGAGGCAGGCTCACGCACGCAAAGGCGTTTTTCGGAGCGCTTGCCGGAGTCAAGCCGATAGGCGAGTTTGACTACAACGGCATGACAACGGTCATAGGCAAGGCAAAGGGCGCCAAAAAAGCGTACGCCGCGCTTCTGTCCTATATAGAAGGCACGATAGAGGATCCGCAGGATCAGATAATCTTCATCGCGCAGACGAACCGTCTGCCCCAGGCGGAAGAATATAAAAAGCTCATAGAAGAAAGAATTCATCCGAAAGAAATATACGTAAAAGACGTTTTCCCGTCCTGCGGCATAAACGTAGGCCCCGGACTTATGGCGGCGTATTACGTAGGCAAACCCATTTCAAAGGACCTTTCGTTTGAAAAAGAACTTCTGAACAAATATTTGGAAGCAAAGGAATAAGCGTATGAGAAAACTGCGCTCAAAACGGCAGATAGTATTATATGCAGCGTCGGGTCTCGGCATCAATCTGCTTAATACCGTTATGGCGTCGTATCTGTGCAGCGCTCTTCTCGTGGGCGGCTTTAAGGGCGACGCGATAAATTATCAGACTTTTGCGCAAAAAGACCTTGTCGTAGCGGCTCTCTGGGCGGCGTTCGCGTTTATAGCCAAGGTGATAGACGGCGTGATAGACGTGCCTATGGCGGCGGTCACGGACGGTCTGCGCAGCAAATGGGGCAGAAGGCGTCCGTCGCTTATAATCGGCCTCGTGCCGCTTCTCATATCTTACGTTCTGTTCCTGCTCGTGCCGGATCCGTCCGGCGCGTCGGTGCTGAACACCGTCTACTACGGCGTGATACTTTGCATATTCTACACGTTCTACACGCTTACGATGGTGACGTATTACGCGACGTATACGGAGATACTTGAAAACGAACAGCAGCGTTCGCTTATGTCAAACGTAAAATCCGTATGCGATATAGTTTACTTCATTTTAGGCTACGTTGCGGTAAGGGCGCTGCTTAACGGACTGAATATCAGGATCGTGGCGCTTCTCGTTCTGCCGCTTTCGGCAACGATGCTCATACCGCTGTTTATGATAAAAGAACCGTCAAACAAGGATCAGCCGGCGGAGAAGTCAAAAAGACTGCGACTTATCCCGTCTTTGACGTACACGTTCAAAAACAGCGCGTTCATCAAGTGGATGACGGTATATTCGTTCATGACCTTCGGCGTACAGCTTTTCTTAAGCGGCATAAACGAGTATTTCAGCTTTGTGGGCATGAATATGATATTCGTTATGATGTCCGCGTTCGCGCCTGTTCCTTTTACGCTTATACTTTACAATAAAATACAGAAAAAATACGGCTTCGGCGCGGCGTTCCGCTACGTTTTATTGACGTTTGTCGTCGGAATGCTTGCCATGTTCGGCGTCGGTTTCGTCGGCGCGGGAACGGCAAAGCTCGTGTTGTCAATAATAACGGGGCTTATAAGCTCGTTTGCTATAGGCGCTATGTTCGCGGTAGCGTATTCCATACCGTCGCAGCTTGCGGCTGAGGAAGAGCAGAAGAACGGCGTATCAAACTCCGCCATGTACTTCGCGGTGCAGGGACTTTTCGCGGGCGTTGCCTCCGGTATAGGCTCCGGCATAGTATTGACGGCGTTTAAAAAAGGCAGTGAGAAAGGCGGATCCGCCATGATTTTCTTGACCGTCATATCCGCGGCGGGAGCTCTTGTTTCGTTTGCTTTGACGTTCATTTTGCCCAAAACGATGATATATCTCGGCAAAGTTGAAAAAAAGATAAAAAATAACCACTTTTAAGGCAGGCACTTTTTGATGTCCACAATGAAAATCAACGGTCAGCATCTTGAACAGATGCTGAAAAACGGCTTGAACAATCTGTTAAACCACAGGGAAGAAGTCAATAAATTAAACGTCTTTCCCGTTGCGGACGGAGACACGGGCACTAACATGTCGCTCACTCTCGCGCACGGGCTGAATTCCGCACCGTCAAGAGTTGAGGCGGGCCCGTATCTGAAATACGTAAGCGACGGTATGCTTTTAGGCGCGCGCGGCAATTCCGGCGTCATACTCTCACAGCTTTTCAAAGGTCTGTACGTGGAGCTTGCGAGATGCGGCTGGGTCAGCCCGGCTCAGCTCCGCAACGCGCTTATCCGCGCGTATAAGACCGCGTACGCGTCCGTGGTCCATCCCGTGGAGGGGACTATACTGACCGTAGCAAGAGAGGGGATAGAGCATATAAGGCTGCAGCTCACGCGCCAGACCACAATGGAAGAATTTTTATCCATGTATACGGCGGAGATGAGAAAAAGCCTGTCCTTTACCCCGGAGCTTTTGCCGGTACTGAAAGAATCCGGCGTTATAGACAGCGGAGCTTACGGATATGTGCTCATATTCGAAGGAATGCTCGACAGACTTTACGGCAAAGAGCATAAAGCGGAAAAAACGGAAGAAGCGGCGGCCGTCGTCGGTCCGGCTTCACCTTCGCCCATAGACCTTGATCTGTTCAACGAGAACACGGTCTTTGAGGAAGGCTACTGTATGGAATTCATACTGCAGCTCATGCGGGGCGAAGATTACACGCGCCGTTTCGTACTGCGCGAATATATAGACGATCTGAAACTGTTCGGCACCTCGCTCGTCGTCGTTCAGGACGGGCGCAGGATAAAGGTGCATATACATACGTTCAAGCCTGCGAAGGTCATAACGCTGTCGCAGGAGTTCGGCGAATTTCTGACGTTCAAGCTGGAGAATATGCAGCTTCAGCATAACGAGGTGCTGCAGGGCGCCGCGGAGCCCGCGGGGCATAAAGAGCTTTCCGTCATAGCCGCCGTCAACGGCGACGGTATGGAAAAGATCTTCCGCGACCTCGGCTGCGACGTTGTGATCAACTGCACGGAAGCGCTGAACGCGTCAACACAGGATTTCATCCGCGCGCTCGGCAAAGTTTCCGCGGATAAGATCGTTATTTTGCCGAATAATAAAAACGTGGTCATGGCGGCGGATCAGGCGGTAAGGCTCTCCGAGCTTAAAAACGTTGAAGTTCTGCCTACAAAGAGTCCCGCGGAGGGTTATTTCGCCCTCGCCATGGATATACAGGACAGTCACGATATCGCGCTTCGCATAAATCAGATGAGAAACGGGATGAAGAGCACCGTAACGCTGACGGAATCCGCGGCGACAAAGGATTACGAGAGCGGCGGCATATCGTGCAAGGCGGGCGAGGAGATAGTGCTTTTGAACGGGAAGCTCGTAGCCGCGTCGACCGACTGGTGCGACTGTATAATAAACGGGCTCAAAGCCGTGCCCGATATTGACGACGTGGAAAGCTGCGTCATCTTCCGGGGCGATAACACGCCGGACGAGTATGAAGCCATACTTGAAGAACGGCTTGCGGAAGCGTTCCCCATGCTTGAGGCGACTTTCGTCTACGGCGGACAGAGCGTTTACCGCTTTATGATAGGTATTTCTGAATAAAGGATTTTTATAAATGGGTGTTTGGTTCTGGATTCTGATCGGTGTGCTCGGCGCTCTGCTGCTGTTTTTCGTCGGGCCGGTGCTTTCAATGTCGTTTGCCATATATTTCGTTCTTCTGGTGCGCAACAAGCCGGAAAAATGGGGCAGAGTATGCAGTTTTCCGGAAGATCCGGAATATAAAAGAATGTTCGACACGGGGCTTTTGTGGGGAGAAAAGTATAAAGACAGCAAAAGACCGGTGGAAATAAAAAGCGGAAGATTCAGGCTCGCGGGAGAGTATTTTGACTTCGGCGCGGACAAGGCGGTCATAATAATCGCCGGCAGGACGGAATGCTGTATGTATTCGTACTATTTTGCCGAGCCGTACAGGCAGTCCGGCTATAACGTGCTCGTCATAGACAACCGCGCGCACGGAAACTCCGACGGAAAGATATGCTCTTTAGGATATAAAGAATATAAAGACATCATAGAATGGAGCAAAATGCTAAACGGTCTGGGCAACAAAAGCGTCGTTCTGCACGGCATCTGCATAGGCGCGTCCACCGCTCTGTTCGTTCTGACGTCAAAGAAATGCCCGGATTTCGTAACGGCTATGGTGTCGGACGGTATGTACGTCAATTTCTACGAGTCGTTCAAAAACCACATGACGGAAAAGAAAAAGCCGAATTTCCCCATGACGTACGGCGTTATGACGCACATATTCTTCATTTCCGGCGCGAACGCCGTCACGGACGGACCGCTGAAACGTATGCCGAAAATGAAAAAGCCCATACTTTTCATGCAGAGCAAAGAAGACACGTACTCAATGCCGGAGCTTGCGAAAAAGCTTTACGCGGCGTGTCCTTCTGAAAATAAAAAACTTGTGTATTTCGACCACGGCGCGCATTCGCGCATAAGGATAAACGACGAGCAGGGTTACGATAACACGGTAAAAGAATTTTTGAATACACTGTAATAAAAAGGAGGCAGATATGATTTGTAAAAACTGCGGAGCGCAAACAGCGGACAACGCCGCGTTCTGTTCAAAATGCGGCGCACCGGTACAAGAACAGCCGCAAAACGGCTATTACGAGCCGGAGTATATACCCGTACGTCAGCCGGTAACCGAGACGGCCGGTTCCGACGCCACGCCCATATTCGTTTTAGGCATACTTTCGCTCGCTTTGCCGGCGTTAGGCGGACTTATCTGCGCCATAATCTGCCGCAAAAAAGTCAAAGAGTATCTCGCAAACGGCGGGAAACTGACGGGACTTGCAAAAGTCGGCAATATTTTAAGCATCGTGGGTCTCGCGGTCAGCATATTCACCTGCGTGTATATCACAATTTATCTGTTCATCGTATTCGCAATATACGGGACAGCGTTTTTCACTATTATGTTAGGCGCGTTATCAAACAGCGCAAGGTATTGATACAAAGCCCGTAAAACCGTATGTTTGCCTGAAAGGCGTTCATAATAAAAAATTATTTAGGCGGTAAAACCGTCGGAAAGAGGTACATATGTTTTGTAAGAATTGCGGAGCACAGATCCCGGACGGATCGGTTTTCTGCACGGAGTGCGGAACGCGCGTACAGGAAGAGCCCGTACAGGAAGAACCCGTAGCACAGGAACCGATACAGGAAGAACCCGTACAGCCGGAATACGTACAGCCGGAGTACACACCCGTTGAACAGCCGGTGTATACCGCTGAACCTCAGCCGGCAAGCGGCGATCTCAACGACACGCCCATACTCATAACCGGTATACTCGCGATAGCTCTTTGCTGGACCGGTATAGGCGGACTTATCTGCGCCATCATCTGCATGAGCAAGGTAAAGAAATTCTTGGCGGCAGGCGGCGTTTTAGCAGGTAAAGCAAAAGTCGGTAAGATACTCGGCACCGTAGGCCTGATCCTGAGCATACTTTATATGGTGTTCTGGGTCATTTACGCCCTTTACTTCATCATCCTTGCTATAGTTGCAGCGGCAGGCGGACTTTCAAATTATTCATCTTCTTACTGGTATTGATCCAAGCCAAAACAAAAAACGGACGGTTTCCCGTCCGTTTTTTTGTTTTATTCTTTATTATTTGCAGGTTATTCTCGCGGTGTTGTATAAGAACATCTTTTTCGCCTGGCGCTCCGCGCAGATCTCTTCCATTTTTGCCAGGTCTTCGGGCGATATCTTCGCTTTTTCCTCGTCCGTCAGCTTGCCTTTGAACATCTTGTCAACGTTCAACGCAAAGCCTATGTTCATGGCGACTATCTTGCTGTTGCGCTCGCACACGACTATGTTGGACTGACCTTCAAACAACTTGTCTACCGCAAACTTTCCCATTATGGACGCGGTGACTCTGTCGCGCAGGGTCGGGTTTCCGCCGCGCTGTACGTGGCCGAGCCTCGTGAAGCGGCTTTCAACGCCGGTCAGCTCCTGTATGCGCTTCGTAAAGCCTTCCGCGTAGTTTTCCTTGCCTTCCGCAACAACGACGATGAAGTTGCGCTTGCCTTCCGCGCGGGCGGCTTTTATGCGCTCTATGGCGGATTCCTCGTCAAACGGGATCTCGCCCACGGCTATGGCGATAGCACCGGTCGCAAGACCGCTCTGTATCGCTATATCGCCGGCGCCGCGGCCCATGACCTCAACAACGTTGCAGCGCGCGTGAGATTCGCACGTGTCGCGCAGCTTGTCTATAAGATCTATAACGGTATTCATGGCAGTATCAAAGCCTATCGTATAGTCGGTTGACGAAATATCGTTGTCAATCGTTCCGGGTATGCCCACGGTGGGTATGCCGCGTACGGACAGGTCCGTAGCGCCGCGGAACGTTCCGTCGCCGCCTATGGCTATAATACCGTCAATTCGGTTCTTTTTGCATACGGCAATAGCCTTTGCCATGCCCTCTTCGGTCTTGAATTCAAGCGCTCTCGCGGAATACAGAATCGTGCCGCCGCGCGAGATTATGCCTGATACGTCGCTGCTGTGAAACAGCTTCATCTCGTCGTCCATCAGTCCCTGATAGCCGCCGTATATGCCCATTACTTCAACGCCGCATAAAAGCGCTGCGCGTGTTACGGCGCGTACAGCCGCGTTCATTCCGGGGGCGTCTCCGCCGGATGTAAGTACGCCTATTCTTTTAAATTCTGCCATTTTTATCACCTTTTTTTGCGAATTTTCGCGTATATTATATCACAAAAAAAGGTAAAAACAAGAATTTTTTATAATATTTTTTGAAAAATTTTGTCATTCTGAGGTAAACGCACGACGAAAGAACTCAATAATTTTGAATTTCAGCACGTATTTGTCGCCGTCGTTTTCCGTTAAAACGTCCACTTCGTTTTTCGTAAGTCCGGCTTCGGTCATCACGTCGCGCTCGTTTTTAGCCGCGCCGACGCATAAGGGCGGAAAAAGCACGCACCACCAGTTGTGCCCCTCCGCTTCTCCTATCATAACGCGGACGGAACAGTAGTCGCCGGACGGCAGAGTGACGGAGCCGTAGCTTTTTTCCGGATATTTTTCCACCCCGAAAGCTATCGAGACGGGATATTCATACCCGGCGTCGGAGACGGCCTTTTCACATACGGCTTGTATCATTTCTTTGCTTTGCTCTATCGCTTCGCGCGCCTCCGTCACATCAGCGCAGGCCGATATCACGTCTTTCGTGCTTTCAAGCACGGCATCGCGGATTTTCAGCTTGAGCGCCTGATCCTCCTCACTGTCTGAGTTTGCAAGGACGTGAAGACGAATGAGTTTGTTATACAGTCCCACCTCTCCGTTGACCGGCAGCGCGGAGCTGCATACCGCCATAAGTAAAACAAGCGACGTAAAAATTATCAAAGCTCTGAATTTCATTTTAATATCCTCCTTTTTTGATCATTATGGACGCAAAAAAGCAAGAATATACATAATTAAGAATTCAGAATTCAGAATTCAGAGAGCATCACCCCGACGACCCGCTCGCAGGGGAGGGGTCTTACGCGAACCCCCAACGCTCACCAGTTCGCGTCGGGGGAACCCCTATCCCATCCCGAGTGAAGAGTTAATAGTGAATAGTGAATAGTTAAGGTGTCCCTTCGGGACGAATTATGGTGGGTTTCCCACCCCTCACGGCGCGTCCCGCGCCACCCCCCCATGCCCCCCCCTGTCCCCTCCCATCATTTTTACAAATGATGGGGCGGACGAACCCCGCTTGCGGTGACC
>JAEEGW010000060.1 GCA_016280525.1 Clostridiales bacterium | reverse complement strand
GCAGGCGATAGGCATAACGGATTACCGCGATATAATGATAGCTTTCAAGTGGGTGGACAGCGATACGAACGTCACCACGATGGAGCAGATGTATACAGAGGGCGACGCCGCGCCGATAGGCAGGCTCTGCTACACGTTCCAGAACCACAAATAAGCATAAGCAAACAAAAAACAGACTGAACAAATCAGTCTGTTTTTTATGTCTTAAAATCATTTAAGCGCGTTGTTCAAGCGGCGCATTATTTCCGCGTAAGCGTCTTCAACTCCGCCCATGTCGCGGCGGAAACGGTCTTTGTCAAGCTTTTCTTTCGTTTTGCTGTCCCAGAGACGGCAGGTGTCCGGGCTTATCTCGTCCGCCAAGATTATAGTACCGTCGGATAATTTGCCGAACTCAAGCTTGTAGTCAACGAGCGTGACGCCGCAGCCCGCCCAGAATTCGCTTAATACCTCGTCAACTTTAAGCGCGTATTTCTTTATTATCGCAATTTCTTCTTCCGTCGCAAGCTTCAGGGCTATCGCGTGATCGTCATTCAAAAGCGGATCGCCCAGCTCGTCGTTTTTGTATGAGAATTCAACGGTCGGCTTGTCAAATACGATGCCTTCTTCAACGCCGTATCTTTTTGAAAACGAACCTGCGGATATATTTCTTACTATGACCTCAAGCGGTACGATCTTTACGCGGCGCACCACCGTCTCGCGCTCCGATAACTCTTCTACGAAATGCGTGGGTACGCCTTTCGTTTCAAGCAGCTTCATCAGACGGTTGCTCATCTGGTTGTTTATAACGCCTTTGCCGGCTATCGTGCCTTTTTTCAGCCCGTTGAACGCCGTTGCGTCATCCTTGTAGGAAACGATAAGATATTCATCGTTATCCGTTTCAAACACTTTTTTGGCTTTGCCTTCGTATAACTGTTTTCCTTTTGTCATAATATATTTCCTCCGTTTTAGTATTATTGCCAGTATTTGCGGTCAAGCGAGCGCATGCTCACCGCCTGTGCTATGTGAAAATCCGTTATCTGCTCGGAGCCGTCCATATCCGCCACGGTGCGGGCTACGCGCAGTATCCTGTCGTATCCTCTGGCGGACAGACCGAGCTTTTCAAACGCGGCTTTCAGTATCTTTTTGCCCTCTGCCGATACGTTGCAGTATTTTCTTATCTGCGAGCTTGTCATCTGCGCGTTGCACGTTATGCCGGACGCCTTGTTGCGCTCCGCGGAGAACGCACGCGCTTTGTTTATCCGCTCGCGTATCGTCGCCGACGTCTCGCCGTCCGGTTTTTTCGCCAGCTCTTCAAACGACAGCGACGGCATTTCGACCTGTATGTCTATCCTGTCAAGCAGAGGACCGGATATCCTTGACAGATATTTTCTTATCTCCTGCGGCGTGCAGGTACAGCGGCGCACGGATGAGCCGAAATAGCCGCATTTGCACGGGTTCATCGCGCAGACGAGCATGAATTTGCTCGGGAAAGACAGTTTCCCGTTCACGCGCGTTATCGTCACGCGTCCGTCCTCAAGCGGTTGTCTCATCGCTTCCATGGCCGGACGTGAGAATTCGGGCAGCTCGTCCAAAAACAGCACGCCGTTGTGCGCAAGCGATATCTCGCCGGGCGTCGGTATCTGACCGCCGCCGGAGAGTCCGGCGCTTGACATAGTGTGATGCGGGGAGCGGAAAGGCCGCTGTGTGAGAAGTGAAGTGTCAGGCGGCAAAGTGCCGGCCACGGAATGTATCTTTGTTGATTCTATCGCCTCGTCAAAGCTCATCTCCGGCATTATGGTCGGTATGCGTTTAGCCAGCATACTTTTGCCCGTGCCGGGAGGGCCGATGAGCAGGATATTGTGACCGCCGGTGACCGCGACTTCTATCGCGCGCTTTGCGGTCTCCTGTCCTTTGACGTCCGCGAAATCTATCGGAAAATCCGTAAACGAATTTTTGAACAGATCGCCGTTGAACTTGACCGGAGTTATCTTGTTGTCCGTGTTAAGATGCGTTATTATATCGTACAGGCTCTTTGCCGGGTAGATCGTCAGACCTTCAACGACGGACGCTTCCTTCGCGTTCTCCGGCGCGACGAATATTTCGGTAAGTCCCGCGGCTTTCGCCGCCGCAGCCATACATAAGGCGCCTCTTACCGGGCGCAGATCGCCGGACAGCGACAGCTCGCCTATAAAGCACATATTTGAAAAATCAACGAGAGGGCTTATTATCTCTGCCGCTGCCAGCACGGCGACGGCTATCGCTATATCGTAGGAAGAGCCCTCTTTTTTCCTGTCCGCGGGCGCGAGATTGACCGTCAGGCCGCTTTGCGGAAAGACCATACCGGAATTCATAACGGCGGCGTTTATACGCTCTTTTGACTCTTTTATCGCCGTGTCCGGTAAGCCGACTATTTCAAAAAACGGCAGCGTCGGCGCACTGCTGCACTCAACGGTAACGGTATATCCGTCAATACCGCGCAGTCCGCACGTATAAACAGTCGCCAACATATCGATCTCTCCTTTTGCAATTTTTGATATTATAGCATATAATTACAAAATAATCAACACAAAAATAAGAATTATTCTGTATAAAAACAAAAAACGCGCCGATTCCTAATCAGGCGTCCGGGTAAAACAAATTATTGTAGGGGCGACCATCGGTCGTCCGTGAAAACAAACAAATCAACGTAGGGGCGACCATCGGTCGTCCGCAAAGAATAAAGAAGAAAGAATAAAGAATAAAAACCGGTGTCGGCGAAGCCGACGAATATGGTGGGTTCCCACCCCTCACGGCGCGTACCGCGCCACCCCCCATACCCCCCTGTCCCCTCCCACAGATTTAAAATCTGAGGGGGCGCGAATTAAGAATTCAGAACTAAGAATTCAGAGGCGGTATAGGGTGGTGACTCGACGTCCCGTTGTAGGGGCGACCATCGGTCGTCCGTAAAGAATAAAGAATAAAGAAGAAAGAATAGAGAATAAAGAATAAAAACCGGTGTCGGCTTCGCCGACGATTTGTTTGGGGAAGTGCCCACCCCTCAAAACTCCCCAAACCCCTCTTACCCCTCCCACAATCTTTAAAGATTGAGGGGGCATGAATGCGGCGGGAGCAAGCCCCCGCCCTACGACGGAAAGAGTTAATATCTTTTCTTTTTCAAAATCACCGCCGCGGCGACCGCGGATATTGCCAGCGCGCATACGGCTATCACCGGCGCGTCGGAGGTTTGGGGGTTTTCCATATTGAGTATATATCTGTAACAGATATAATTTGTCAGTACAAAATCCCCGTTATCGTTTTTCTCAAATTTATAATCGTAGTATTTATCGGGGTAATTCTTTTTATCGGGATAAACGCGCAAAACGATTTTTTTATCCGTTTTTGATATTATTTCATAATCTGACGGTTCATAAACCTGTGGACCGGACAACTGTCTGACATATCCGGGCATTTTGTATAGGTACCCGTTTTCCCCCTCCTTGAACGGCATATCTTTTTTCATTATTTCATCAACTGTTTCGGGTGAAAAATACGACAGAAGATAATTTTTCATCTTTTCTTTTGTATTGATTTCCTCAAACGGAACAATATAAAACTTATAGGTATAGATTCCGTCTGTTTGAACTTCAATAAAGTTTTCAACGTCGGACGGGTATTCAATACGCGTCAATCCGTTCAATTCGTTCTCCACATCCATATCGGAATCCCCGTACCACCACGCGTATGCCCACGCCGCGTGCAGAAAACGTTCTTTTATTTCTTCGTCGGTTATATTTTTAGCCGCTGTCGAGTTAAGCGAAAAAGCAAAAATCAAGATCAAAACAAATGGTATAATTCTTTTCATAACAATTCTCCTTATTTTATCTCACGTACTGTATAAATACGGAATAAACTCCCTCAGTCAGCTTTGCTGACAGCTCCCTCAAAGAGGGAGCCTTAAAATCGCCTCCCTCTTTGAGGGAGGTGGGTTGGCGGTACGACGAGACGGAAGGAGTTACGCTAATTCTTTTTCTTTTTCAAAAGTACTATTGCCGCCGCCGAGGATATCGCCAGAGCACAGACAGCTATGACCGGTGCGTCGGAGGTTTGGGGGTTGGGGTTGAAATCGTTTTCCACAAGACGGTATTTTCTGTAACCTTCATTCGCAAGTGTGTCCTCTTTGAACAGTAATCCGTCAAGCTCGCATACGCGGTATCCGCCGTCCGTCTTTTTTATTATCAAAGAACTGTTTTCTTCCTCACCTCGCAGATAATAAACGAAATCCACACGTATTTTGCCGTCCTCAATCTGTGTGAGCGTTAATCTGTCTTTCAATTCTTTTACCTCACGGGATCTGACCCGTTCGTCTATTTTGTAATTTATGACCGGCTTTGCGGCTCCCGAGCATACGACGGACGACAAATACGTATTTGTATCGTCAAATATAAGATTGCTGTTATTTAACGCTTTTTTCGCGGTATCTTTATCAAAAACGGTTTCAAACAACAAAAGCGTTTTATCATATCCGTCGCTGTTTATAACTATTAAACGATCGTCATATTCCATATAGTCATTACCCGTTTTTTCTTGCCACGGCGTTCCTATAATTCTACAAATATAATCTTTTGCAATTATATTCAGTTCACCTTCATCCGAAAGCACCTCGTAAAAATCCTCTGTATCAACGTATTTCAGATAGAGCATTTCCCACCTCGCAATGAGATCGGCGACTTCGTCAATATCATAATCCTCTGAAGCCGTCGCCGTGACGCCGGCGGAAAAGACTGAAACAAAACAAAAAATCAATAAAGCGGCTATCAACTTCTTCATAATTCAAATCCCTCTCTTTTTCTTAAAAATCACCGCCGCGGCGACCGCGGATATCGCCAGAACGCAGACGGCTATGACAGGTGCGTCCGCCGTCATAGGCGACGCAAAATCTTCTTTTATCACGTCTTTGTGGTATAGATATTTCGGCAGCTCAAATCTCGTAAATACCCACCTGCCGTCAACAAGTTCAAACTTATAATCATAGCTTTTGTCGCTTTCGTGAATATCTTTGAAAGACGCGCTGTATATCAGCTTTGTTTTCGTTGTTTGCACCGCCTTAAGATTTATTTCGGGACGTGTGTTATAGTTGCTTG
>JAEEGW010000001.1 GCA_016280525.1 Clostridiales bacterium | reverse complement strand
TATTATGAAAAAAACAACGGCAATTATTCTGTTATTTACGCTTTTGCTTTCGTCCTGTGCGCAGACGGCGGACGTGACGAGCGAAACGGTCACGGAAACCGAAACAGTAACGGTTATGACCGAAACGGAGACGGAAACAGAGACGGAGACGGAAACGGAAGAGGAAAAAACGGAGGAAAAAAGTATGCAGCTTATACCCGATCTGCAGTTTCAGACCGGTATGCGCCTTATAACGCAGAAGGACCATAACAATAACGACAGCTTCCGCGTTTTTAAAACAGTCGGATTTTACGGCGATAAAGTAAAAGAGCAGACCGCGCGCTGGGGGCTTGCGCAGTGGGATTCCGGCACGGATCTGTCAAAGTGTCTGATCGAAAGCGAAGTCGGCACCGTGACGGACGGCAAATACCGCACGTTCTCATACGATCCGGCAGAGAATATGATGACGTTTTACCTTGATACGTCGGCGTATTATCAAGGCAGACCGTCCGTGCAGGGCGACTACTGGCCGCATTTGCTCATAGAGCAGGAGGATTTCAGATACAAAGAGCTGGACAAACCGACAAGGGAATACTATAAATGCAGATGCAAGAGCATTGTTTTGAGTATGGATATAAGGCTCGGCGACTATTCGGAGACGGCGATAGACGGCGACTGGGTGCGCGCAGCGCAGTTTTTGATGTATTTCTACGTCAAAGGCATAAATTCAGCTGATTTCTGCTGGTTCGGCATACAGCTGTTTGACAACAGGTGGGATAAAAACGAGCATTACATAGGCTACGACGGCGGCAAAGCCGACGCGTCCGGCGCGATGATATATTCCATAGGCAGTAAATACGTCTATTCCGGCGAAAGCCTGTGGAAAGACGGAGCGCCGCAGCCTAACGGAGAATGGAAGCATATAGAAATAGACCTGCGGCCGTACTTAGACGATATGCTGCAGAAAGGACTTGACGACGGATATTTCAAAGTCAAATCAATAGACAAACTCTGTCTTAACGGCATGAATATGGGCTGGGAGACGATAGGCACGTTTTCTCATACCATGTACGTCAAAAATCTGAGCCTCGTATCGTATCCGGACGCATAACGCGGCGGCGCATATCCGCGCCGTATATAAAAAGAATAAAATAAAAAAAGCATCTCCGGCGCGGATTTGAAATTTTTTCCGACCCCGGAGATCTTTATATTTTTTTTGTTTTAGAATGAAAAAATTTCTTTTTGCGCTTCGCGCAAATTGCGCCGCCATGGCAGCATCACAATTTGTCCGCTATAAAATCAAACAGAACTTTCTTGTATTTTTCCGTATCCGTCAGATACGACAGTCCGTGCGGCGCGCCTTCAATTTCAACAAGCGTCACCATATCCGGATTCGCGTCGCGTATGTCGCGGCTCATCGAAAGGGGTACGAAATTGTCTTTGCTGCCGTGTATTATAAGTATCGGTATTTTCGTCGCCTTGACCGATTCCAGAGCGGAAGAGGACAGAATATTGAAATGCCCGAATACGAAAGCGCTGAAAACAATGCACGGGTCAAGTATCTTGCCCGAATTGAAGATCCTTCTCGCAACGAGCGAAACGATGTCGAACGGGCTTGAATACGGACAGTCCGCAACTATGCCGCGCACGTTTTTCATAGGCAGGTCCGCCGACATTAAAACCGTCGCCGCGCCCATGGAAATGCCTTCAAGAAAAACCGGCACGTCGCCGTACGTTTCGCAAACGTAGTTTACCCAGCTCTGCACGTCTTTGCGTTCTTTTACGCCGAAGGTTATAACGCTGCCCTCCGACTTGCCGTGGCTGCGCTGGTCGGTCAGTATAACGTTTCCGCCGGACTCCAGCGCCAGCTGCAGCCCGCCGCTGAAATCACGCAGACCGTTGCCTCTGTAACCGTTGAACTGTATGTGAAACGGCGCGCTCGGGTCCTTTAAATACAGCCTGCCGTACAGCTTTTTTCCGTCGTATGAGCGTATACCGATCTCCTCGTACGGTATTTTCACGGCGGTCTTTATAACGTCAAGCATTTTGTCGTGATACGGGTCGTAATCCTTGCCGGATAAGACTTTATACGTCACGTCTTTTCGGCGGCCGCTGTAATACGCCTTTATAAACACCGCAACGGATACCGCGATAAACGTAATGAGAAGAAACGCGGCGGCACCGCAGATTATGTATACGAAAACCATACTGACCCCTTTATCTGAATCTTATATCCGGTCTGTAATGCTCGAATATTATAACGTCGCAGTCCGGCTGATCTTTTTCGCCTCGTACGGTCCAGATAACGTCCATCGCGCCCGTTTTTTCGGCAAATTTAACGGCGGGCGTCTTCTTTCCCTGCTTGTGCGCTATAAAATGCGGGCGCGCAAGGAAATTGAATAAAACGTTGCCGAGAATAAAGCCGACCGGTTTTGAAGTACCGGACTTTACGAAATCGCCGGGCGTCTGCGCAAGCTGACCGCGCAGGACGCGGTGCGCGTGGAATCTGAACCACTTGACGATGAACGGATCGAAACTCTCTATACAGTATACGCCGTTATAAGCGGACAAAAGCTCGTACGTCTTTTCGCAAAGCTCTTTGTTGCGCTTCCCGGTCTTCAGCTCCACTATAAGCGGTGTGTTGTCGCCTATCGTTTGCAGAACCTCGCTGAAAAGCGGTATGCGCTCGTCCGAACCGTATAACGGCAGCTTCCGCAGTTCTTCATAATCAAGCTCGTCAACGCGCTTGTCCGGCCCGCAGACGCGGCTAAGCGTGTCGTCGTGGAAGACGACCACCTGTCCGTCTGCCGATAACTGCACGTCAAGCTCTATGCCGTAGCCGTGCTCGACGGCGCGTTTGAATGCACAAAGCGAATTCTCCGGCACGCTCTGATCTGATTCGTACAGTCCTCTGTGAGCGATATTCCTGCCGTAAAACTGCGCTTTCTTATCTTTTTTCGCGTGCCCCGGCAGGGTAAAATACACGAACAGAAGCGGCGGCACAAGAAGCACCGCTAAAATGACGTATAACATATCAGTCTCCGTCTATCGCTTCAAGACCTTTTGCGTTTTCGACCTTTTTGGCTTTTATGTTTTTAACAAGGACGGTAAATACCGTAAAGCTCGCCGTCAGAAGCACCGCGCAGTAGATAGGCAGCGCCCACCAAACGAGCGACGCCTTGAAAACGAGACCCAAAAGCACCGGAGTGATAGTCTGTGCGGACATGCTCGCCGCGTAATAGTAACCGGTAAATTTGCCTATTTTCTTGCTTGAACAAAGCTCCACGACCATCGGGAAAGAGCAGTTATGCACAAGCGCCATGCCAAAGCCGCGGATCGCGCCCACAACGTAAAGCAGGGGAGGGAACGCAAATTCGCCGTTTGCGCCCGTCACCTTCCCGGTGGGAAGGACGAAGCACATAACTATCATGCCCAGCACCGTTATACCGAGACCGCAGGATATAGTCCATTTTCTGCCTATCTTGTCGGCGATTATACCCGCTATCGCAAAGCCTATAACGCTTGCCACGCCGCCGACTATCGTCACTATCATCGTCGCGCTCGATACGGAGTTGAGGTAATATATAACGTAGTTGCCTATGTAAGTGCCCATCGCGTTGTCCGACATGAACCACAAGAACTCGGCTCCTAAGATACCTAAAAGCATCTTTTTGTTCGCTGCCGACATAGGCGCGTCGTCGTCGACCGGCGTTTCTATCGCAGCCAGCTTTTCACCGAGCTCCAACTCGTCTTTCAGCTCTTTTGCGAGCTTGTTTTCTCTTATGGTGAAGAACAAAACGAAAGCGGAAATGACCATCAGAACGGAAGCGACGATGAATGGTATTTCGATTATCCAGAGTTTTCTTGCACTGTCCTCAACGTTTATATAGTTGGAGAGCTTTAAGAATATGCCGAGTACCGTAGCAAACGCGCCGCCGAAATAACCCATTATGTTTATAATGCCGTTTGCCTTTGCGCGCAGGGGCTTTGGCGTTATGTCAGGCATAAGCGCGACGGCGGGGTTGCGGTACATCATCATGAATATAAGGACGATGACCATTATCGCTATCATACCGACAACGTTGTTGTAATGGAAGAACAGCGGTATGAACGGGAACGCTATGGCGGATACCATCGTACCGGTAAGAATGAACGGCATACGCTTGCCTATAGGCGTTTTCGTCTTGTCGGACAGATTGCCGAATATAGGCAGAAGTATCAGCGCGGCGAGGTTGTCGCACGCCATTATGATACCGACTATCCACTGGACGTTTAAGATCTTGTCCGGATCTCCGGCTTTAAGCTGCGCGGAAGACAGGTTATACATCTGCCGTGCAAAGATGTCCGTTAAAAACGTGGGACACCAGGAATCGTACACCTGCCATAGAAGCAGGATGCCGAAAAACGCGAAGCCGATGAGAAACGTTCTCTTTAAATTCAGCTTCAGACCGCCGTTTGCTTTTGTGCTCATTTTTTATCTCCTTAAAATATTATAATTTCCATCCACAACCCCCCGCCATCCTCCCGAATACTCGGGGCTTTCGGGGACGGACGAGCAATGCTCGCCCCTACCTCTTCACTCTTCACTCTTCACTATTCACTCTTAACTCTTAACTCAGGAGGGGAGACCCCTCCCCTACCAGCAGGTCGTTGGGGCGTTGTCTCTTAATTCTGAATTCTTAATTCTTAATTCTGAATTTTATCTACCGTCTTCGTCGCTATGACGTCCGTGCCGGTGCCGCAGACGTTTTCTATTATAACGTCGCCTATCCGGACCGGAGCGGTAACTGTGGTTTTGCGGATGACTTGCATCACGTCAAATATCTTTTCTTTCGGAATATCCGTCCTCGTCTTTACGGACAGGCGCGGCAGTACGCCGTTTTCAACAGCGACCGTGGACGTCACAGTGCGCGACGGATGAAGCACCTCTTTTTTTCCGTATTCCGCGCCGCGCGGGCAGGTGTTGCCCGTGACGGTCACGGCCTCGCCGTCAACGCTGACGGTCAGCGCACAGCCGAGAGGGCACTGTATACACGTTATCTCATACGTTTTCATTATCAATCCTCCACGCAAACCTTTATACTGTCGGGAATACCGCCGTCAAAGCTGTCTTTCCTTATGACTATCTGCTCCATTTCGCCCGGCGCCATTATGCGCTTTTTCAGTTTCTTTATCTGTTTGTCGCCGTAATACAAAACTATGCTTTTGCCGCGGTAAATATCTGCCACACGGAATCTGACGACGGCTTCGTCGCTCATATTTTTTACGTCTATCATCTGCGGGACGGTGTATCTTACGCCGAAGCCTGTGCTGAGTTTAACGTATCCGTCCGAAGTGTTTTCCCCCGAAAGATAACGCGCCGCCTGTGCTCCGGCTCTTTCCGCCTCTTCCGAGACGTAGTCGACAAGATCGTGCACGTGCAGAACGTTCCCGCACGCGAACACGCCGGGCACGCTGCACTGCAGCCTGTCGTCGACCACCGGGCCGCCGGTTACTCTGTCAAGCGTGATGCCCGCGGATTTTGAAAGCTCGTTTTCCGGCAGAAGTCCGCAGGAGAGGAGAAGTGTGTCGCAGTCAAAATATTCCTCCGTCCCGGGTATCGGCTGTCTGTTTGCGTCAACTTCTGAAATTGTGATGCCCGTCACACGTTCTTTTCCGTGTATCTGAGTTACGGTGTGCGAGAGCTTGAGCGGAATGTTGAAATCATTCAAGCACTGTACGATATTTCTGTTAAGCCCGCCGGAATACGGCATAAGCTCCGCCACCGCGCAGACCTGCGCGCCCTCGAGCGTCATACGGCGCGCCATTATGAGCCCTATGTCGCCGGAGCCTAAAATAAACACTTTTTTGCCGACAGACTGACCATCTATATTCATAAGTCTTTGCGCCGTTCCGGCGGTGAAAATGCCTGCCGGACGGTAGCCGGGCAATCCGAGCGCGCCGCGCGGACGCTCTCTGCATCCCATCGCGAGGATTATCGCTCCGGCTTTCACCGTCACCGCGCCTTCTTTACTGTTTACGTATAAAATTTCACGCTCCGGTGAAATGTCCGCGGCTATGGTCTTGAGCTTGTACGGTATCTTTGCGTCAAGCACTTTTTCTATATATCTTTCCGCGTATTCCGGACCCGTAAGCTCCTCCTTGAAAGTGTGAAGTCCGAAACCGTTGTGTATGCACTGGTTCAAAATACCGCCTAAACGCTCGTCGCGTTCAAGTATGAGTATGTCTTTAACGCCGGCTCCGTGCGCTGATACGGCCGCCGCAAGTCCCGCCGGACCGCCGCCGATAATTACTAAATCATGATACGTCATAGCTTCTCCTTTATCTGCTCCGAACCGGGTCTGTTTTTTGTAACTTCATTTTCGGGTATGTTAAGCTCACGCGCGAGTATCGCTATCGTCGCCGGAGTGCAGAATCCCGCCTGACAGCGTCCCATTCCGGCTCTGACCCTGCGTTTTACGCCGTCCAGACTCACCGCGCCGGGAACTCGTTTTATCGCGTCAACTATCTCGCCCTCGGATATTGATTCGCAGCGGCATATAATGTTGCCGTAGAGCGGATTTTTCTTTATTATCTCCGTGCGCTTCTCGGGGGTCATTTTTGCGATATGCGGTATGCCTTTGCGCTCCGCGATATAGTCCGCTTTAAGCTCCGCGCCGCTCTTTTTTGAGATGAGTATCGCAAGATACTCGCCGATAGCCGGAGCGGAAGTAAGCCCCGGCGATTCTATGCACGCCGCGTCAAAGAAGCCGTCCGTCATCTCGCCTATTATAAAATCGTCGTCCGCGCCGTGTGCGCGAAGACCGGAGAAGCCCGTTATCGTTTTGTTGAAAGGTATGCCGGGCACGCTCTTTTTCGCTTTTTCTTTTACGTTTGCTGTGGAGGACGCCGTCGTTTCCGTGTCTTCTTTGTCGTCAATATCCTCCGCGCTCGGTCCGACGAGCATGTTGCCGTGTACCGTAGGCGTCACGAGCACGCCTTTGCCGAGCTTTGTCGGAAGCTGGAATACGGTATGCTTTACAAGATCGCCGACCTCGCGGTCAAGCAAAACGTATTCGCCGCGCCGCGCGGTAATTTCTATTTTATCTTCGCAAACGAGGTTGTGTATCACGTCCGAATAAACGCCCGCGGCGTTAACGACGTATTTTGCGTCAAATTCGCCTTTGTC
>JAEEGW010000059.1 GCA_016280525.1 Clostridiales bacterium | reverse complement strand
GAGCTTCCGGTTCGGTCACGGGTTCGCCGTATGCGACCTGTACGGGCGGTATTTCGGTGCCGCCGTTCGTGACGAAAGTCACCGTGTATTCGTTTACCGTGACGTCGTATACCGCAGTATACTTCGCGTCTGCGTCTACCGGAACTATATCGGGCGTCCATCCGGCGAACGTATATGTGTTTTCAGCCGTCGCTTCTTTGACCGGAGTTTCGCCTGTGTAAACGGGCGTTTCGCCGCAGGCGTATACGGTGCTTTGCAGCTCCGTTCCGTCCTCGTCTACGAATTTTACGGTATATCTTGCGACCGAGATGACGATCGTCTGTGCGTCTGACGCAAGCGCGGCGCCCGACGCTTTTACGCGGACGTAGTACGTTCCCTCGGTCAGATCGGTCCAGAGGCCGCCGCATTCCTCCCAGTCTGTTCCGTTCAGGCTCTTTTCGTGAGCCGTCGTCGTTGGTATCAAGCCTTTATCGTATATCGTTTCGGGCTGAGTCGCTTCGAGCGCCGGAGCTTCGGCCTTTGTGACCGTGATGATCTGCTCTTCGCTGTCGACCGTGGTCGTACCGTTGCCGGGCGTATAGACCGTTATCGTGCAGGGTCCGAGGTTCGTCAGTCCGACGCTTTCACCCTCCGCGGTCTGCCATTCGCCGTTGTCTATCCTGAATTTCATTCCCGCGGCAAGACCCGAAAGCGTGCCGGTGTCGGCGCCGGTCGCGGTGAACACCGCCTGCGGCGTCTGTTCCGCACCGGGAACGAATGCGTTTATATTGATCGCCTGAGCGTCCGACGCGAGTATTGAGCCCGACGCTTTTACGCGGACGTAATACGTTCTGCCTGCTTCAAGACCGCTCCATTCGCCGTCGCAGTCTTCCCAGTCGGTCCCGTTCGCACTCTTCTGATGCCCCTTGCCGGTCGGGATGCTGCCCGTGCCGCCGATGACGTTCGGCTGAGTCGCTTCAAGCGCCGGTGTTTCGGCTTTTGTGACCGTGATGATCTGTTCTTCGCTGTCGACCGTGGTCGTGCCGTTGCCGGGCGTATAGACCGTTATCGTGCAAGGCCCGAGGTTCGTCAGTCCGACGCTTTCACCCTCCGCGGTCTGCCATTCGCCGTTGTCTATCCTGAATTTCATTCCCGCGGAAAGACCCGAAAGCGTGCCGGCGTCGGCGCCGGTCGCGGTGAATACCGCCTGCGGCGTCTGTTCCTGCCGTTTTGCCGCCGCAGCGGTAAGCGCGACCGTTACGTCAGCGGCCGGTGTACCGGTGACCGTGATCTGCTCCGAACTGTTGCGGATCACGCTGATGCCGCCGGTCGTGCCGACCGAAGCGTAATCTTCGGGGAAATATGAGTCGCCGTCTGCAATGAGCACTATATCGTTTATAGGCTGATTCGGGACGACGCACTGCGAGAGGTCGCCCGAGGCCGGCGCGGGGACCATTCCCTTTCCCGCGGTGACGGTGACGTTTATCCCGGAAATAACGGTCTTCCGGTCGATCTGTTCTCTGAATCCGTCGTCATTATATTCTGTTTCGTCAAATCTGTATATAACAGCTCCGTTGGAGTCCAGCGCAAAGAACGCGCGGCCTGAAAGGTTTGAAAACGTACCCGCGACGGTTTTTCCGTCGCTGCTGGGCAATCCTTCACCCGGAATGGTGCCGGATTTACCCGCTTCCGTATAGACGCTGCCGCCGTAGAAGAATACGCCGCCTGCCACGCTGCTGCCGCCGTCTCCGGCCTGCGCGGGCATCTCGTTCAGAAAATGATCTCCGCCTGTGCCGCCGGTGAGAGAGATGCTTCCGCCCTTGATCGTGAGGTCACCTCTTACCGCGCTGCCGCCTTTGCCGGCGCGTCCGAACCCTACGGCCGATCCGCCGTTATTGCCGTTTACCGTAACGCTGCCGCCAAGGATCAGAGCGTTTCCGGAAACGCCGTCGCCGCCGTTTCCGGATGTGTGGCTGTAAGCGTTCTGATGGTTTACGTTTCCGCCTTTACCTCCGGAGATAATGACGGTCCCGAGCTCGACGGTAAGATCTCCCACAACGCCGGCGCCTGCGTTTCCTCCCCATGAACTATCGTCAGTGTAACCGCCTGTGCCGCCGTTAACAGTCACGAAACCGTCTTTCACCGTAAGACTTCCGGTGATTGCCGGAGCACCGCTGCCGGCCCTGGCGTTAGATCCGCCCGTGAAGGCGTTTCCGCCGCTGCCTCCGGAGATCTCCGCGTCGCAGCCGTCGATTATGAGATTTCCGCAAACTCCGCTGTCGCCGTCATGTCCGGCGAAACCTTCCGTCGCGTTACCACCGCCGTTTGCGCCGTTTTTACCGTGAACGGTCAGCGTTCCTTCGCCTTTTGCAGTGACTGTATCGGTACCGTCGCCGGCAGTGAGCGTGCCGTTTACCGTAACGCTCAATCCCTGCGGTATGGTCACGCTCGCGCCTGCAGGCGCCGTGAGATAATATGTCTCAAACGATTTTCCGTCCGCAAGCTCTCTCAGCATGCGCTCCCATAACGAGAAGGACGTGATCGTGTGAACTCCGTTCAGATCGCTGATAACGGAAATATCGTTCATCACGGCGGTTTGTCTGCCCTCGGGATCGTAACAGTAGACGACTCCGTCCCAGTTGATCATGCATCCGTCAGCCGTCGGCTTTGCGTTTGCGCCGTGTCCCCCGTGCTCCCAGACGGAGGGCACGCTTCCGCGGCCTCCGAAGCCGCCGCTCACGGTAACTTTGCCGCCGCTGATCTCGACGCTGCCGCCGGCAACGCCGACTCCGCCGCTGCCGCCGTAGGAATAAGCGGACACGTAGGAACTGCTGCCCCCGTTGCCGCCGGTGATCGTGACCTCACCGTCTCTGACCGTGAGCGATCCCGCAACGGCCGGTTGACCGCTTTCTCCCGCGGCAGGCGTGCTTGTGCTGCCGCCGCTGCCGCCCGTAACGCTTACTGTTCCTCTTTCTACGGCGAGGTTTCCGGTTATCGCGCTTGCTCCGGCGCCCGGTATTCCGTATGTTCCGCCGCTGACGGCGTTTCCGCCGCTGCCGCCGGTGATTTCAACCACGCCGTTTTCGACAACGAGACTGCCCTGTACGGCAGGAAGACCGTTTGATCCGGCAAATCCCTGATCTTGGGATGTGCCGCCGTCTTTTCCGTTCGGGGCTTCCACGACGAGCTTACCGTCTCCGACTACCTTTAGTATGCCGTCGCCTCCGTTGACCGATATCGTACCTTTGACGGTCAGCGTAACTCCGCTGCTGATATTCAGCTTGCATCCGTTCATTGCGATCACGTCGGAAACCGTTTGGTCTTCAGTAACGTAAACGGTTCCGTCCCATGTGCTTCCGACCGCCGCAAACTTCACCGCAGACATGACTGTCAATAACAGTGAGACAGCAAGCGCCAGGGATAACGGTTTTTGCAGTTTTTTCATAACGTATCCTCCTTTTTTATCCGTTACAGGGCGTATATCCGAAATCATTATCAGAAAAAATCGGTAATTTATACAATTATACTACCACTAATTAAAAACGTTGTCAAGAGGCTTTGAACACACTCTTTGCAATAATCATTAAATTATCTAAAAAATATACGGTAAAATCATCCGCTTGATAAAGTCCGGACCGTTTTACAGACAGGAGTCAGCCCTGCCCCAAAGAACAACCGTTCGAGGACAGACCGTTCTCCGGAGACGGTTTTTTTGGACAAAAAAGAAGGTTCAGATAAGACGTAAAAACGCCGGGATCACTTGCGATTCCGGCGTTTTTGGCGTCCCCGAGCGGATTCGAACCGCTGACCTTCCGCTTAGGAGGCGGACGCTCTATCCTGCTGAGCTACGGAGACAAATATTCGATTGGCGATAGTTAAGCAACCGCTTAGGAGGCGGATGCTCTATCCTGCTGAGCTACAGAGACATGTCGATTTGACCGTGACTGCCGGCGTGCGTTTGTATTATTCGGCTGACGGCTTACATATAATACCATATAATTTAATATTTTTCAAGTGTTTTTCAAGTATTTTTTTGCTTTTTACTGTGTATTGCGTAAAAAAATACTTGACTTTTTTGCCGTTTTTGCTTATAATAATCTGCAAGAGGCATGGAAGGAGGTGTGAAAAATAGGACTGTTTTCAAGGTTAAAAAATAAAAACTCTAAACCTTCTGCTTTTGTTTTCGTTGATTACGAGCATTGGTACGTTTCAATGATAAAAAAGTATTCGCTGCGTCCCCGCATCAGGCAGTGGCGCGACAGCATTGCGGAAAAGTACGATATAAAAGAGATGCTGTTCTTTGCGGATTTCTCCAATCCCGGTATGCGCGCGGAGATACCGCGTATACGCGAGGTAACGAACTATATTATAGAAACGCAGAATACGAGTACGTATTATAAAAAAGATTTTACCGATTTTATAATGCTCGATCATATTTATCAGAAAGCTCTGTCTTCTCCCGACGTCGGTACGTTTATTATTTTTACGGGAGACGGACATTTTTCCTCGGTAGTCCGGTTTTTAGCTCAGAATTGCGGCAAA
Organism: Clostridiales bacterium; assembly: GCA_016280525.1. Lineage (GTDB taxonomy): Bacteria > Bacillota > Clostridia > Oscillospirales > CAG-272 > UBA1248. Next base: position 3,895 of record JAEEGW010000059.1, on the reverse strand, counting down.
AAGGTCATTATCTTTGCGGTGCGCGACGGACTTTCCGGTATGCTTAAAAGCGTTTGCTCAAAATCTTACGAGATACCGGGCGACGGCGAGATAGATATAACGTATTATTCAATGATAGCAAAGCAGATAAACGATACGGACACGACGGGGAGGAGACTGTCGGAGCCTTCGTTTTCATCCGTTATAAGCGCGGTTTCCGAGTATTACGGCATAGACCGTGAAACCGTGAAGGATGAAGCGAACAAAATGGCACAGCACGGCTACATTACCGTTACCTCCCATAAATTATCGTATAACAAACGTATCAGCACCGTCAGGATAAATAAAGAAAAACTCGCCTCGGACGGTATCAAGCTGATAGAAGACCCGCTGTTTTTAATATTCCCGGCACGAATAGAAAAAAAGCCGTCGCAAACTCAAATATCAAAGAAATGAGATAAGCATCATGGATCTGAAGACAGTAATTTCAGACAGCAGCAGGATCAGTAAATTTCCGACCGTGATCACCGATGAGGTCTTCACGGTCAGTTTTTATAACGATGCGGCTGAAAAACTTATACCGGAGCTTACCGCCGGTAAAAAATTTGACGAATTAGTCACCATATACGACAAATGCGAGCTGAAACGCTCAAAATATCCGTCCTCCGCCATAATCGGATGCGGCGGCAAAAAGTATTTCTGCGCGTTCTGCCCCGTTTTATCCGGATTCAAAAAAGAATGCGTTTTCTCGTTTGCCGTGCCGGACGGGGAAGAGTACGACGACTGCGAGCAGTATCTTTCAATGAAGCTCGCCGTTATCTCAAAATGTCTCTGCGCAACGTCTGAAAACGCTCCCGCCGGCATGGAAAGAGCGTACGGCAGGCTGTATTCGAATTACGAGGCGAATATGCGCATGCTCACCGCCGTGAGCGGTGACGAATATCCCTCCGCCGTGAATATCAAAGAACTGCTTGAAGATATATACTCTTATTACGGCGAGCTCAAATACGGAGCGGAGCAGACCAGAAGATTCAGCGTTGAATGTAACGACGAATATATAAAGATAAAAAAGTCCGCCTGCATAATTCTCGTTTACGCGTACGATCTGTGCCAGGCTCTTTCAAGAAACGGATTCTGCGCCGTAAGCGTTGAAAGCAGTATTCAGGACGGACGGATATCGTTTTCGTTTTCCGTAAGACCCAAACACAAGCTTTCGTCTTTGCTATCCAGATCTGACGGAGCGGAGGACGCGGTCTACTCGCTTTTGGGCCGCGGGGCGGAGAATATACTGATGATAAAAACGCTTGCCCGACAAATAAGCGGGCAAGCGGATATAAGATACGATACGGAAAAGGACGAGCTTGATTTTTGTCTGACGTCTCCGTACGACAGCACGGGCGTTGTCAAAGCCGCCGGCAGACAGTTTGCGGACGTCGCCCGCATCGCCGTGCAGACGTGTATCATTTCTGCAAAGAAAGCATGATATAGAAATCGGAACCTTTACCCGGCTCGCTTATGACGCCGTAGATACCGTTATGCTGTTCGATTATCTTTTTGACTATCGAAAGTCCGAGACCCGTTCCGACCCCCGCGCGCTTATGCGCGCGGTTTTCTTTATAGTATCTGTCCCATATATACGGCAGATTTTCCGGCAGTATGCCTTCGCCGTCGTCTATAATGTCAAATCTGAGATAGTTTTTGTTATCTTCAACGATTTCTGTCTGCCGTATGAGCACGTGCTTTGACTGCCCTGTGTAGTTTATGGCGTTGTTTATCAGGTTGTAAAACACCTGCATGAGCTTCAGCTCGTCGCCTTTTATGACGTACTCTTTATCGTGCTCAAAGTCTATAGTGTAGCCTTCAACGGTGCGCATGGTCGAGTATCTGCCGATAAGAGCGGAAAGCTCCGCCGTAACGTTGAACTCGGTCATCTGCAGCCCGTCCATGCCGGACTCAAGCTTTGAAAGCGACAGTATATCGTTTACAAGACGGTTAAGGTGATCCGCCTCGTCTATTATTATCTGTATGTTTTCCGCGTTGTTTTCTCCCGGTATGTCGCGCATCATCTCGCCGTAGCCGGATATCATCGTAAGCGGCGTGCGCAGGTCGTGAGATACGTTTGCCACGAGCTCGCGGCGCAGGTCGTCCACCTTCTGAAGCTCCGCGGAGGCTTTTGATAACGTTTCGTTGAGCTCCTCCGTCTCGCGGCAGCCGGGGTGACCCTGCAGCTTTTCGTATTCCGGCGTGCCAATCTTTTCGGCTGTCGCGGTCAGCTTAGTAAGCGGAACGGACAGCGTTTTTGCGATTATCAGACCGACTATCACGGCGGCGGCGATGGAAACGGCGGAGACGATCAGAAGCAGGCTCATTATGGTGGTCGTGGTGGCGTCTACCGGCGTGAGCTGCGCGTTTATGAGTATAACGGAGTTGTCCGTTATCTTGGCGTAAAGCATGCTGTCGTTTCCTTGACCGAGCGTGTTGCTTTTGCCGTCAAACGTATACGAGCTTTCCCCGCCGTCGCGCTTTGCAAGCTCTATCATGGCGGAAACGGCAAATTCGTTTGTCAGTATATCACGCGGAGCGGTGTAGGATATACGCTCCGTAGCCGTGTCCGTTGTGCGGATTATAAGTATGCTCGCATCCGTGCGCCGACAAATATCCGCCGCGATATCCGACAAAGACGACGTATCGTCGTTTATATGCGACAAAACGGTATAGGCGCTGTTTTGTATCTCGCGGTATTTTGCGGCGCGGTAGAAATCATTCAAAAAAACGACGAACAAAAGCCATATCACCGTCAGTATCACGGCGGTGAACAAAGCTATAATGAGCGTCATTTTCGTGCGTATGCTCAAAGCACGGGATGATTTCTTTTTCATTGATCTTCTCTTACACCGTCAAAACGGTATCCTACGCCCCTTAACGTTACTATGAATTTTGCGTAATCGCCTAAGCTTTTGCGCAGAAGCTTTATATGTGAATCAAGCGTTCTGTCGTCGCCGTAGAAGTCGTAACCCCAGACCTCCGTTATAAGGCGCTCGCGCGTAAGCGCTATGCCGCTGTTTCTTACGAAGTAGAAAAGCAGATCGTATTCCTTCGGCGTCATTTCCGCCTGCACTCCGTCAACGTAGACGAGCCGGCCGGTGAAATCCACGGTAAGACCTTCAAATTTCAGTACCTCGTGCGGCTCGGCGCCGCCGCTTATCTTTGAGCGCTTTATGAGCGCCGCGACGCGCATCATCAGTTCTTTCGGAGAAAACGGCTTGACGACGTAGTCGTCCGCCCCGACCTCAAAGCCGTGTATGCGGTCGTATTCCTCGCCTCTTGCGGAGAGCATTATAACGGGTGTGTTTTTCGTTTTTCTTATCTCTTTTACGGCGGAAAAACCGTCAAGATCCGGCATCATGATGTCCATTATTATAACGTCGTAATTGAATTTGCGGGCTTTGAGCACGGCTTCCATACCGTCGTTTGCCTCATCCGTTTTATACCCTTCGAATTCCGCGTATTTTTTTATCATTTCACGTATTTTCTGCTCGTCGTCAACGATAAGTATTTTTTCCATACGTTTATCCCTCCGTCAGTCTGTTTAAATAATAACATGCAAATGTGATATATATGTGATAAAGAACTGAAATCATTCGTCGCCGTTATTATCGGAGCTGCCGTCCGGCTTGAAATGCGCCAGCGGATTTTTGCGCACCGCTTTTTCCATATCGGACGAGGCGACGTGAGTGTATATCTGCGTGGTATTCAGCTGTTCGTGGCCTAAAATATCCTGCAGGACCCTTACGTCAACTCCGCCCTCGCGGTACGTAAGAGTCGCGGCGGTGTGGCGCAGCTTGTGGGTGGATAACTGCTTGTAGCCGAGCCCCGCGTCAACGAGGTGCTTGTGCACGAGCCACTGCACCGTTTT
>JAEEGW010000058.1 GCA_016280525.1 Clostridiales bacterium | reverse complement strand
CGGCATAGCTTACCGCCACGACAGCGCGGGCGAGGACAGCGCGGATTTCAAATACGTTGACGCGTATAAATGCTTTATTTCCGTCGCGACCGGCAACAGATTTTCAGACGACTGCTACGTACACGTAAACGTATCGTACGACGGCATCTATTACAGAAGCGAAGTACGTCTGAAACACAAAACGGCGGGCTCTATGCTTGAATCCGGCATGCACAACATGGGCATTACGGGCGACGCGTCCGGACATATAGATATATTCAACAAACAGCATTTCATAGGCTACGCGTACGCGCCGGCGGGCTCCGCCTGGGGCGTCTGGGGACTGCGGTTCGCGCCGATACAGTTCATAGGATCGGACAACTACAAAACGCCGGAAAAAGTCATATCGCGCGACCCGTCAGACACCAATCTCAAAGACACGGCGAACGCTCCCGAAGTCTGCGGCATACGCATTGACGGACCGTATAAATCCTCAACCGTGCCGGTCCGCTTCAAGGGCATGGAATACAATTTTACCGTGATGTACGTGGACAAAAACGGCGAGATCAAAGAGGCGGGCGAGGATATCCTCGGCAAAATAGAGTATATCTACGACAAAGAGCAGGTGATCGTCAACGCCGAAAATCAGACGGTAACGCTCGTTGGCGACAAGCTGACGCGCATTTACGCAAAATACGGCTCGCTGTCAACGTCAATAACGGTAATCCCGAATTCGTTGAAACATGACGCGCCGGTCGCATTCTATCCCGAGAAAGATACGATCACGTTTTATTACAAAAATGAAGTCAAACAGCCCGGATTCATAGCGAAAAGCACGGCGAACGACTATATTATCCTCTGGGGAAAAGAAAACGAGCTTGCGTGCGACAGCAGCCAGGATCTGAAATACTGGAAGCAGTCCGTCAAATATTCCGGCTATGACACAAGCATTATAGAAATAGACAAAGAAGGCGTTATAAAACCGCTTGCGGTAGGAGAAACCACCGTGACCGCGACGTACATGGGACTTGAAACGACGCTTAAAGTAATTGTCGCGGATATGGGATAATGCCCGAAAAACAAATAAAGGAAACGCAGTGAGCGTTTCCTTTTTTGCGTGAAAAATACTTTTACAAAGCTCCTTCAGTCAACTTACGTGAACCCCCAACGCTCTCAAGTTCGCGTCGGGGAACCCCTATCGTTGATACCCCTCAAAGAGGGAGGCAAGTCAAGGCTCCTCCTTCGTGGGAGCTGTCATCCGGGCGTGACCCCGGATGACTGAGGGAGTTTATTTCTAATACCGGTTACTAAAATTTATTTCTTCTTTTTATTGACAATCAGCACTATAACAACGCCGATCACTACGGCCGCCGCCGCGATAATACCGATTATCGCGCCTGTGGGAAGGCCTTTTTTGCCGTCCTTTTCGGCTTCGTCCGGTTCGGATTCCGTTTTCGCTTCTTCGGTCTGAGTCTGTGTGCCTGCTTCCGTCGCCGCTTCGGTTTCGGATTCCGACGCTTCCGCTTCGGTCTCCGTCACCGCTTCTGTTTCAGTCTCGGTTGCCGCTTCTGTTTCGGTCTCGGTCGCGGCTTCGGTCTCTGTTTCGGTTTCCGTTTCAGTTTCGGGCGCGGTCGTTACTTCTTCCTCGGCTTCGTAGAAGAATATAAGATCTTCGTTTCCGCCGCCGGAGCCGACGAGCGTTTCACCGCCGTCTTCATCTATCATAACGAGTTTTATGTAATGGTCGCCCTCGGGCATTTCGTTCAACGGGAAGTTGACTTTAAAGCGGAACGCGTACGTGCCCGCTGCGTTAAGGACTCCCTCGTCGCCCGGATTGAGCACGTCGAGCGGTATGAGCTTTACGTAATTGTCGTTGAACAGCGTTTCGCCGTCGTCTATCCTGTAGCCGAGCTTGAAAGTCTCCACGGTGCAGCCCGCCCAGCCGGCCGCCTCTATTTTCGTTTCGTCGCTTGTGTCGGAGTCTATAAGGAACTGCGTGCTCGCGCCTTTGCCGCCTATTACCTCTTCACCGGACGCGGCTTTTGTGAACGTGAATTCGGACTGATGTCTGAACGCCTCGCAGAACGTGCCGTCTTTGAATTTCGCGCAGAGCAAAACGGTATGCTGACCTTCCGAAAGATCCGCAAGATCAAGAACTATCTGAATTCTGTAAGCTCTGAGAACGTCCCAGCCTACGCCGCCGTTCATGCCGCCGTTTTTGACGGCGTCCTCAAGCGCAAGGTCGCGGTAAGCGTCGCTTACGCCGGACTTAGTGTTTGCGTTTTCGCGCGTATCGTTTTCAATACCGGTGACGACCGCTTTATAAGAGTTAACGTCGCCGTTATCGAGTATGTAGCCGACCGACGTTATCTCGGCGTCCGTTACTATCCAGCCGTAAACGCTCCACGTCTGACCGCCGATATCTATACCGCCCTGCTTGTCAAACAGGTGGTTTGCGATAGACGAGGCGTTTGCGGACAGCGCCAGGGCCGCGATCATAACGACAACGACCGCAAAAGAAATGATTTTTCTCATAATGTCCTCCTGTATAAGTCCCGCCCGGGACCTTTGTTACCGGCATTATATAACATCCGCGCGGTATTGTCAATAGGTTTGATACAATTATTGCGCCGTACTTGACAAAACCGGCAGGATATGATATAATTTGCGCGAATAATAAAATGAAAGGAACGGAAATTAAAATGAAGAAAATAGAATGGAACAAAAACGGCTGGACGGTCATCCAGGAATCAGACCCGGAAAAGCATATACTTGAGATCGCTTGCCTTGCCGAAAACGGCAAAGTCGTTGAGGTGCGAAGACGCCATAACGACGGGGAAGAGGAAAAGCTCACGGGCAAGCTTGACGAAAATCATACCCTGCCCATGGAACTGGAATTCTTTAAGAAAGCCGTCGCAAAGGGCGAGATCACGCTCAAATAATCATATGAGGTAAAAAACGGGCGAAATGATGACCGCCCGTTTTTTATTACGCGTAAGCGGAAATTCACGACGGCGGTCAGCCGTCAATTCACCTTAAAAGATTTCATAAAGATAATATCCGTTTGCCATAAGAATGAATTGCGCTGCTCGCATAAAAATCGCACGCAGG
>JAEEGW010000398.1 GCA_016280525.1 Clostridiales bacterium | reverse complement strand
TTTCTGATACCCGAATATTCCGCGCGGCTGTCAAAGCCTCTTGCGCCGCTACGCTCGGAAAACGCGGCAATGCCTTCAAAAAAAGCGTCCGCAATAAGATTTCTTTTACGCATATCTGACCTTAATTAAGTATTTTCTTTATTATACCCGCATAATACGGGTTTGTCAACAGTATTAAAGTAAAAAATGCGGGAGACTTTCGTCTCCCGCAACCCGACTTATTTATCTGCGTTTTTTTATAAATACGACCGCTGCCGCCGCGGATACCGCCAGCACGCAGACGGCGATCACCGGCGCGTCCGAGGTTTTGGGGTTGTTTCTTTCCAGACTGATAATAACGTCGTTTGAATAGTGATATTTTGTAAATATCCATGATCCGTCCGCTTGTTTTTCAAGAACGTAATCATATTCCGTACTGTTGCCGTAACGAGATATTTTCATTGAATACACAACGCGGTTTTCGGTGTTTTCTTTTATAGAAAACTCCTTATGCGGATAGTCTCCTACAAACAGCGGAAAATCGTAAATATCATAGTATACGGTCCCGTCACGTTCAATAAATCTCGTTTCTTCTCCTCTGTATGAAATTATCTCCTTTATCACGGTGTCAGAGAACAGACTTTCAAGAAGATCCTGCATTTGCTCAGGGCTCATTTTCGTGTTGAAATAATATCTGTCTTTCCCGCGTACAAAGAACGTATACTGCTCTGTATCATCCGATCCGAACTCATAATTCTTATCGCGATAATACGTTCCGGCTATTTCCTCGGCTTTATCAAATAATTCTTTAATTTCGTTTTCACTCAAAGCTTTTGTCGACACACCGAACAAAACAATGCATATAATCATCATGAAAACCGACAATATAGTTTTTTTCATATATTTTCTCCAATCAAAGGTACAATTCAACTGTGTTTTATGAAAATACACGACGCGCAGGCAAAAACAGCAAAAATCGGGGACCGTTTTCAGACGGTCCCCGAGCGTTTTTTTATCAGCCGTAAAGCTCGCAGTAATCCATAAGGATTATACCGTCCCAGGCCTCGGTCGGGTCGATCCTGATGTTTTGCAGCTGTCCCGTCCACTTTGTGGAATCCTTCGGGTTGATGACTATTTCTTCCCATACGTCGTTGTCCGCGCCTTTGTGTTCAAAGCTGAATCTTACGGACGCGGCTTCGGAATAGTTTTCCTCGTCGTTGCTGATGAAGAAGAACTGGCCGGAGCTCATATCCGACTTGTTGCACATCTTGATGACTACAGCGGATACCGCTTCGCAGTCAAACGGCGTGTCTATATCGGGAGACGCCATGAACGGATCCTGTCCGCCTACTTTGATCACGAGATGTCCGTTCTCGACGTACGCGTCCTCAACGCCGCCGGAGAATCTCCAGCGCGGATCGGGCGTATCGTCGTCTTCTCCGCCTTCATCCTCTTCCTCGGTCTCGGAAGTTTTGGATGACAGATACATGTCTTCCGCCGTCAGCGTTGTGAAATCCCACTTGTAAAGTACGGATTTACCGGCGCGCGGGTCTGAAACTTCTTCCGTTTCGGCAGCTCCGGCTTTCTTTTCGTCGGTCGTCTGCAGCGCTATGTAATCTACGTAGCAATCGCCTTCGGAGCCGTCCGAATAGTCAAGACGCAAGGAGCGCAGCTTACCTGTCCAGCCGTTTATATCAAGCGTGTCTATCTCGATTATCTCCCACTCGTCGTCTTCGTCCGCGTATTCATAATCGTATTTATATGAATAAGCTTCAGACGGGCCGGGGCTGTCCGTGGTGGATATAAAGACCTGACCGGTATAAGCATCCGTCTTGTTCTTTATGCGCATCACGATATATTCAACGTCGTCGCAGTCTATCGTAACGTTGATCCTCTTGGTCGTGATGTTCGGGTCGCCGCCCTTGCATACGAGATGCATCGTGCCGTCTTCCTCGGCTATTATATCCGTCTGGTTGGTCGAGATCCAGCCGATATTCGACGCGTCGTCAAAATCCCATCTGAATACGTCGTACATCTGTTTGGGAGCCGGTTCCGTTTCTTCCTCTGTGACCTCTTCCGTAGTAACTTCCGCTTCGGTAGTCGCTTCTTCAGTCACCTCTTCCGTGGTGACGTCCGCTTCCGTCGTCGCTTCGGGAGCTTTCGTGTCGGGTGTCGTATCTGCGGGTTTGTCGGAGCAAGCCGCAAACAGCGATACGACCATTGCCGCGGTGATCACCAGAGCCAACAGTTTAATAATGTTCTTCATTTTTGCCTCCTTAATTTTGTTATACCGATTATACCAAAAACAAAGCGGCTTGTCAATATATTTCATCTTATTTTTTGTATATTTTGCTTATATCTGTAAAAAAATCATATTGACAATTGTATAATTTTATGATAATATAAAAGAAAAAGGCGGACGATCAAATGAATTTCAACACAGTTATTGCCATAGGGCGTCAGTACGGCAGCGGCGGCCGTGAAATAGGCGAGCTTTTATCCGATATGATGGGCATACCGTTTTTTGACCGCGAGCTCGTAGCGATAGCGGCGGAAAAAAGCGGCGTTTCAAAGGACGTTTATTCTCATATAGACGAGACTGCGACGAACAGTCTGCTCTACGCTTTGTCTACGGGCGCGTACACGCTGTCAAGCCACTTCACCACGGTAAACGATCTGCCGTTGAACGACAAGCTGTATATCATACAGACGAATCTTATAAAAGATATCGTAAAAGAAAACGGTTCGTGCGTTATCGTGGGCAGGTGTGCGGATTATATTTTGAAAGACGACCCGCGCTGCGTAAGCGTGTTTATACACGCGCCGCTGAAAGCCCGCGTACAGCGCATAATGGAAAAAGAGGGCTTATCCGCCGTAGCCGCCGAGTCAAGGATAATAAAGACGGATAAAAAGCGCGCGAATTATTATAATTTCTATACCAACAGAGAATGGGGCGACATAAACAATTACGAGCTGTGCATCAATTCCGCCGCGCTCGGCAAGCAGAAGACGGCGGAGATGATACTTGACTATATAAAAATGCGTTTCAGAAAATAGATCTTAGGGGCGATCATTGATCGCCCTTAAATAATAAATAATAAAGAAGAAATAATAAAGAATAAAAAGGAGTCCCTACGGGACGATCTGTGCGGCTTACGCCGCTCTTGGGTGGTCCCACCCCTCAACACCCCCCAACCCCCCCTCTTACCCCCTCCCGAGAATTATCTCGGGGCTTTTTGCGGATGTCGATCGGACGACCAATGGCCGCCCCTGCGAGCGGGTCGTCGATAGGGGTTCCCCGTTGCGAACTCTTGTGAGCAACGGGGGTTCACGTAGCCGCCCCCTACAGATTGCCTTCCCCTTTTGGGGAAGGTGGCACGGCTATGCCGTGACGGATGAGGCGAACACCGGTCTCTCAATTTAACAAATCTTGCAGCGCCCCCTCAATCTCGTCAGAGATTGTGGGACCGGGGTTCCCCGTTGCGAACTCGTGAGCAATGGGGGTTCCCGGGAGGGGACAGGGGGGTAGACGAGCCTTGCGCCGCCGGGGGCGGATGAAGCAAGGCGAGGAAAGCGCAGCGGTCGAAAGAAATCAAGCAC
>JAEEGW010000057.1 GCA_016280525.1 Clostridiales bacterium | reverse complement strand
GTTCAACGAGCTGAGAAAAGAAGCGTATATAGAAAGAAATCCGCTTACGGAAATATACGTAAAAGACATAGACAAAGCCAAATACATGGGATACGACGGCATAAGAGGCTGCTACGCCTTTACCGTCGAGGCCATGGAATTCGACACGGCTTTCAAGTCGAGGCCGGACAAACAGTTCAACGTAAACACGCTCATCCGCGGCGACGGAGTAGTTGACAGAACGATATATATCCAGACGGCTGAAAACAGACTGACGCGCAGAGGCAGACTTGAATGCGCCGCCATACTGAACGAAAACAGTATGCTTTTGCCGATACCGCTTGAGGTAGGCAAGAACTTTGACGGCGAAAACGAAGAGCCGCTCTACTATCCGGAACCGGCGACGGGAGCCGCGGCATACGGCGAGGTCTACTTCCCCGTGACCGTGGGCAAGGACGAATGCAAGAACTTCACGGTGCTTCATCTGTATCAGAACTGGGGCAACTACCCGTTAAAACAGCTTTCGTTTATCGCTTTCCATATCCCGTACTATCATCTGTCCGTCGGCGTAACGGAGACCAACTGCATAGTTCCCTACTACGTCAACGGAAAAGACGGCTGGGTGCTGCCGGACTTCAGATCAAATTCCGCCCCGTACTGGAACAACGGCCGCGGAACTCAGCACACGAGCGTTGGCAGACTTTATTTCTTAAATTACACCGACGCGGACGGAAATATGTACCGCTCCGAATCGCAGAGCGCGGACATAGCCTCTCACGGCCCGGTCTACGCGGATCTGCACACGGAATATCTGTCTGACGACGGAAAGATCAAAGCGACGTACAGACATACCGAAATGGCGCAGACGGACGAAAACAGAACGTTCTACGACATAAAGCTTGAAGTGCTTGACGACATAAACATAGCCGACTTCAAAAACGATTTCGCCCTCTTCACGTTCGACAGCTTCAACCTGCAGTTCGCAAGAGTCGGATATCTTAACGAAAACGGCGAAGGCGTAAACGAAAAAGTCGATACGACTGTCAAAACGGACAGGATAGTAAAGCTCGGCAAAGAATATCCTTATTACGATTATTTCAGAGCGAACGAAAAGGAATCCGTAAACTTCGCGCTGATAGTAAGAAGCAGCGATATAACGATAGGCGGGCAGAAATACGACGGATGCTTCGTCTTCCGCGACAAATTTGACGGCGCTATCAACACCGGTTCGCTCTCGCTCGATCTTGACGCCGTAACGCTGAAAAAAGGCGACGTCCTGCATATCGAGATAATCCTTATGCCGTGGGGCTACAGCACGAACCTTGACGACGCAAACGTTACAAGAGTAAGAAAAGACAGCTGTATAGACCCGTATAAGATAACTGTTATAGAAGGCGAGCCGTACGAAGACACCGTTATCCCGTCCTTACGCGCGGTAAACAACAGCGCGACCTTCAAGATAAGCGGCGGCAGAAGCACGGCTGCCGTAAAGATCTACGGATTTACGGATTATACAAAGCCGACCGTAACGTTCAAAGCCGACGGCAAGGACGTTGACATCGAACTTGCCGGACCTAACGGCTACGACGGCTATCAGGTAAATTACGACAAAGACGGCACGTATTCCTTCTCGTTCAACGTTGATATGGACGCGGCCGCCGAATACGAGATAACCGTAAAACAGTAATTCCATATTATCAAGAGGCTGACGCTAAACGTCAGCCTCTTTTTTATACAAAGTATTTTAGTAAAACTCCTTCCGTCACGGCAAAGCCGCGACACCGTCTCGCCTGCGGGCTCGGTCAGTCGCGGCTCTGACAGTCCCCCGGACTGTCATTCACTACCGCTCCTCTCACTTCGCTACCTCGGTGAGGGAGGCAAATAATGGCTCCTCCTCCGGGGGAGCTGTCATCCGGAATGCCTTCCGGATGGCTGAGGGAGTTTTTACACGCTGAGGCTGACGCGCAACGTCTGCCTTTTTTTGATATTAAAATATTTATTTTAAAATAATTCTTGATTACTTTGCACTTTTGTGGTATTATTGATGATGGATAACGATATACATACGGAGGTTTATATGAAAAAAAGGCTGTTATCCGCAGTATTGCTGCTTGTTATTCTCATCTCTGCCGTCGCGTGCACGCAGAACGAGCCTGCGGTAACGGACACGGATACCGTGACGGAAACGCAGACGCGGGAAGAAAGTGAAAGCGTAACCGGTACGGAGGAGACGGCGGAAACGTCGGAGACCGCAACAGAACCGTCGACCGAAGAGATAATAACGGACGAAGAACCCGTATTTTATGAAAACAAAAACAAGGATAAAATTGACGTAGCAAATACGGATTATTCAAAACTTGACTGGAATACGGCCGTAACGACTGCAAACGAGTATGCAAACGGCGTGCAGGGCAAATTCACGGACGGCGCGCGCTCGGCTTATATGCTGAGCAACCGGAATATGACCCTGACGTATCATATACTGCAAAACGACAAGATGATAGTCAACTCGCTTACGAATTCCGCCGGCGTGCCGTATTTTGAAAATACGATGGACACTTATATAAGGCTTGAAGACGGCAGCGTTTACCTCGCGTCAGAATCCTTATACAGCGGAAGGATGAACAGCCAGAGGCTCGGTTACTATTACTACGATTTTCATTTCCGCGATCAGAATTTCATAAACCCGGAAACGAAAAAAACGTATACCGAGGGCGAGGCGTGCATAGACCTGTTAAAAGATTACGGCGACAAGTTCAGAGGCAACGACATAAAGGGGTTGAAATATGAAAACGGCGTTTTGTCGTACACCGTCAGCACGCTCGTCGAGCCGTTTGTTGAACTGAAAGACATAAGCGTATCGCCCGAAGAATTCGACGCGCTGCAGATAACCGTCAAAGCGGACGCTTCCGACATTTTAAGCGTTCTGCTCCTCGTTGACGGCGGCGGCGTTTACAGCCCGGACAGACAGCTCGTGCACAGATTCAACGCGGGCGAGCAGACGACCATGGTCATCCCCTTCTCCGCCATGAAGAGCTTAAAAGGCACGATAACCGGCATTAAAATAGCGCTCGGCACGAGTTCAAAAGAACAGGTGGAAATATACGAAATGAAGCTTCTGAAGCGCGGCGGCGAGCTTATACCGCTTCTGCTTGAAAGGTCCTTCCACACTTACCCGGACAAAATGCACGAGCAGATACGCGCCGTTGCTACGTCGACCTATAAGGGCGGCGGCTGGCTCGGCACGGTCATAGAGATACCCGCCTCCACCGTACGCAAAATGGTTTTGAAGGGCGACGGCGACGAATATAACGGCATCCCCGACGATTTTGATTTCAAAAAGCTGCAGTACGTCGGCTTTGACGTAAAAGGCGCGGGCGTTTTCGGCATAATCATACCGTCCGACCAGAACGGAACGGTCAAAGTTGAATTAAAGAACAGTAAATATATAATAATACGCGAGGTAAAGATAGACGAGACCGTTTCCGCAAACGGCTCCGTGCAGCTTTACCACAGGATATATACGTCGGACAGCCACCAGTTCAACGATCTGCGCAAAGAGGCGTATATCGAAAGAAACCCGTTAAAAGATATACAGCTTATCAAAAACGAGTATTTGTCAAAGATATTCCCGTACAACAAGATAAGAGGCTGTTACGATATATTCACGACCGGGGCGGGTTTCGTTGACGCGTATAACGAGACGCCGGACAAACAGGTCGCCGTAAACATCGTGGTAACGGGCGACGGCGCGGTCGACAGAACCGTATATTTCAACGTTTACACGGCGTCCGGCGCGCTTGAATGCGCCGCGGTGCTTGACAACAACGAATCTCTTTTGCCTCTTCCCGTGCAGGTAAGCAAGAACTTTGCGGGAGAAAAAGAGGAGGCGACGTACGATCCGAACGACAACAGCTTCGGCGGCGAGGCTTACGTACCCGTCGTCGTAGGCAAGGACGAGAGCCGCAAGCTTACCGTGCTTCATCTTTATCAAAACTGGGGCAACTACGCATTAAAACAGCTTTCATCAATTAGCTTCATTCAGCCTTACTATCATTTATCGGTAGGCGTGACGGAGACGAACTGCATAGCGCCGTACTTCGTATTCGGAAAAGACGGCTGGACTCTGCCGGACTTCCGCGCAAACTCCGCGCCTATGTGGGCTTCCCAGCCGCAGCACACGTCGATCGGCAGACTGTATTTCCTAAGCTACAGCACAAAAAACAAAGGCGTTGTATATATGAGCGAATCGCAGTCCGCGGATATACTCTCCGCCGGACCGATATACGCGGATATAAAAATGGACTATCTTAGCGACGACGAGGCGGTATTTGCAACGTACAGACATACCGAGCTTCCGCAGACGGACGAAAACCGCACGCTGTACGAGATACGCATGAAGGTGCAAAAAGACGTAACGATTGAGAATTTCAGCAAGAACTTCACCATTTTCAAGTTTGACGGCAGATACGCCGGCGCGATATACAAAAAAATAAGCTACGTTGACGAAAACAACAATATAGTAATCGAAGACGTTGATACAAAGAGAAAGATCTCACGCTACGTAAAACTCGGCACGGAATACCCGTACGTCGCGGTCTATGAGCCGGACTACAAGGTCCCGGGTACGGAAATGACGGACGCGGTGAACTTCGCGATGATAATCAAAGATTACGATATTACCATAGGCGGTAAAAAATACGAAGGAAACCTCGTTTTCCGTGAGAACGCGCTTTCGGGGCAGACGCATATCGAACTTACACTTGATCTTGACGACGTGACGCTCAAAGAGGGCGATACCATAAATATCGATATGATACTTCTGCCGTGGGGCGAGACGAAGAGCAAAAACGACGACAACGTAAAAGCCGTAAGAGAAGACACCTGCATAAACCCGTACAAACTGGATATTACAAAGGGCACGCTTATTGAAGATACGTATATACCGAAGGTAAAAGCCGAAAACGGCACGGCTGAGTTCAAATTCAGCGGCGGCGGAGGAAACGGTATTGTAAGAGTTTACGGATTCAACAGCTACAAACTGCCGGATATTAAGGTAAAAGTCGGCACCGAATGGCAGAAATTTGAGCTTGCGGGGCCTAACGGATACGACGGATACCAGGTATATCTTGACGAGGACGGAACGTATTCATTCGCTTTCATCCTTGATATGACAAAACAGGATTCTTACGAGCTGCAGATAAAACAGTAAATATATAAAAGGGAGACCTATTATGAAAAACAAGGTAATCGTTTTGCTTCTGCTGTGCGCAATGACGCTGCCGTTCATCTTGGGCAGCTGTCACGGCACGCCGGAGGTAATAACGACAGACGAAGACACGACCGTACCGGCAACGGAAACGGAGCCGGAGACGGAGACCGAAGAAGTAACAACGGAGGAGATCATCGTGGACGAAGAACCCGTATTTTATGAAAAAACCGAGCGCGACCCGATAGATCCCGGCAGCGTTGACGCAAGCGCCGCGGACTGGAACAGCACAATAACGTACGCAAACGCTATGGCAGACGGCGTGCAGGGCAGATTTACGGACGCGGGACGCCATAAATTCTATATTGAAAACAAAAACGCCTCTCTGCTCTACGATCTGTCAAGTGACGGTAAAATAGGCGTTGCCGGAATTTACAGCGCAAACGGAA
The DNA here is from genome assembly GCA_016280525.1 of Clostridiales bacterium. Taxonomy (GTDB): domain Bacteria; phylum Bacillota; class Clostridia; order Oscillospirales; family CAG-272; genus UBA1248. The sequence goes on along the minus strand of JAEEGW010000057.1, from coordinate 667 downwards.
AAGCATATTTTGAAAACACATCCGACGTTTATATAACGTATGAGGACGGCACGGTATACAGCGCCGCGGAATCGTTGAACAACGGACGTATGAACAGCCACAGATTGGGCTATTACTACTACGATTTCCGCTTCTGCGATCAGATGTTTTTGAGCGCCGGATCCAAGGGTCAGCTCACGTCCGGCGAAAACTGCTACGACATCATAGCCGAGTCCGGAAGCTGGAAAACGCACGACACGACTAAAGTAGTAAAAACAGACGGCGTTCTGTCATTTACAATAAAAGACCCCTACGATCCTTACGTAATGGGCCAGGTAAAATTTGACACGCAGGAATACGACGCCGTGCAGATAACGCTGAAAACGGAATCGGCAATGAGCGGCAGTTTCTATATAATAGCCGGCTCGTATAACGGCTATAACGGCGACCAGCACGTGAATTTCAAATTCAATTCCGGTGACTGGGCGACCTGCGTCGTTCCGCTTTCCGCTATTCCGGATTACACCGGCTACGTTACCGGCTTCCGCATAGACGTAGGTGCAGAGACCGGCGAAAACATAGAGATAAAAGAACTGAAAGCCATAAAGCGCGGCGCATCCTCAACGCCGTTCCAGCTCGAGCGCGTTTTCCATACGTATTCGGACAAGCTGCACGAGGTGGTAAGGAT
>JAEEGW010000397.1 GCA_016280525.1 Clostridiales bacterium | reverse complement strand
GTCGCAAACACGCCGAAAGCGTGGAAGAAGGGAACAAGCCCCGTTTCGGACATACCGGCGCTCATGCCTATGGCGTGCGCCTCCATAATACCGCAGTTTACGGCGCGCTCCGGGAATTCCTTATAGAAAGGTTCCGTTCCTACCGAGTGGCTCACGTCCGCGTCAACGACGATGATCTTTTTGTTTTCACGCGCTTCGCTGACAAGAGCCTCGCAGTAAGCCGCGCGCATTTCTTTCGTATCCAAAACGATACCGTCAGTCAGTCTGCCCATAGCTTGCCTCCAGTCTTCTGTCAACCTCGGCTATCGCCTCGTCCGCCATTTCCCTTGTTATCACCATATAGTGATTGAAGCCGGGTATCTCGGAGAACTTGCAGCCGTGTCCCTTTTCCGTGTTCATTATGACCGCGGCGGGACCCGTTTTCGCAGCGACCGTCAGTTTGTCGTAAATATCGGCTACGTCATGGCCGTCCGCGACGAAAGTGTGTATTCCGAAAGATTCGAATTTTGCTTTATAGTCAAACGTCTGACAGATATCCTTTGTATACCCGTCAAGCTGTCTTTTGTTGTTGTCGACGATTATCACGATGTTTGAAAGGCTCTTGTGTGCGATAAACTGTATCGCCTCCCAGTTCTGCCCTTCCTGAAGCTCGCCGTCGCCGACTATAACGAAAACTCTGCCGCCTATGCCCTGTATCTTTTTGCCCATTGCTACGCCGGTGCCGAGGGACAGACCTTGTCCGAGCGAGCCCGTGCTTATATCTATACCTGTCGTCTTCAGTCTGTCGCAGTGGCTCGGCAAGCAGGTACCGCCCTGATTGAGCGTCTTTAACTGCCTAACGTCAAAATATCCTTTGTACGCGAGCGTTGCGTAAAGCGCCGGTCCGCAATGACCTTTTGAGAGGACGAGATAGTCCCTGTCCGGCTTTTTCGGGTCTTTCGGGTCTATATCAAGGATATCGGTATACAGCACCGCCAGTATGTCGCATATCGACATACTGCCGCCTATATGACCGTACCCCGCCGCCGCGAGCTCTTCTATACACAGCTTGCGTATATCCGCGGCGGCTTTCATAGTAGCTTTTTTATCCATAATAACGCCTTTTATACGGTCTCTTCAAGCTTGCCCGTCTCGTAATTCTTTTTCTTTTCTTCCATGTAAGCGGGTATCGGAACGTCCCACCAGCCGAACGCCTTGCCGCCGGAATACGGATATTCCGCGGATACGGGAACGTGGATGAACGCGGGCTTGCCCGCCTTTGTTGTCTCAAGCGCGTCCTTCAGCGCTTTCTCAAAGCCGTCCTTGCTGTCCGCAAGATAAGATTTGATATGGAACGCTTCCGCAACGGTCTTGAAATCGGGATCGTAGCTCTGTCCGTTCTGCTCAAAGTCGTTGCCGAAAGCGGATTCTTTTCCGAGTACGTCAATCTGCAGATCCTTTATAGCCATCCAGCCGCGGTTGTCCGCAACTATGACGATTATCGGGATGTTGTACTGCGCCATCGTGGAAAGCTCCTGCATTACCATCATGAAGTCGCCGTCGCCTACAAGGCATACAACGGGTCTTTCCGGCGCCGCCAGCTTCGCGCCCATAGCCGCCGGGAACGCCCAGCCCATGGTGGAGAAGCCGCCGGTCGTGAGGTTGCAGTTCGGTTTCTTGTAGCAGTATTCCTGGAAAAGCTGAGCCTGCGTGTTGCCGGAGGACGTCGCGATTATCGTATCGTCCGGAAGCTCGGCGTTGAGCACGCCTATCAGCTTGGAGATCGTGAATTCTTTCGTTTCAATGCTTCTGTTTGACGCAACGTAGTCGAACCATTTCTGACGGAGATCTTTGATCTCGTCCAAGTACGCCTTGTTTACGTCAAAGTCGCCGAAACTGTCAAGTATCTTTTCCGCCGCGTCTTTTGCTCCGGCTATGATGCCTACGTCAACGGCGTAGTTTTTGCCGAGCTCGTGCGCGTCAATATCCACCTGTATGAGTTTCGTGTCCGGGAAGCTGAACGCCGCGCCTTTTCTGTAGGAGCACGTCGTCTCGTCCGCGAAACGCGTGCCGAGCGCGAGTATAACGTCGGCGGACGAAGCTATCTTTATACCTATCGCCGTGCCTTTTGAGCCGGTGTGGAAGCAGTACTGCGGATGAGTTTCCGCAACCGTTCCTTTTGCCGCCAGCGTCGTTACTATGCCGGCGCCCCATTTTTCCGCGAGCTTGACTATAACGTCGCCCGCGCCGTCGTTCATTGCGCCGCCGCCCGCCAGAATAACGGGTCTCTTCGCGGTCTTCATAAGCGCAACGGCTTTCTTTATCGCTTCCGCGTCCGCGGACGGGCTGAACGAGGGTTCCGCCGCCGCCGGCTCAACGCCGGATTCGGCGTATTCCGACTGGACGTCCATAGGCAGCGCGATAACGCACGGACCTTTTCTGCCGCCGGTCATCTCACGGAAAGCGTTTGATACGATACGGGATAACTGCCTTGCGGATTCCGCGCGCCATACGCGCTTGGAAAGCGGCTCAAGGCTTCTTAAAATATTGCTGTCTTTGTAGCGTTCAAGCTCCTGAAGGACGCCCACGCCGCTCATATGAACGTGCGTGTCGCCGCAGAGCGCTAAGAAAGACGTGGAATCGGCGTATGCCGTTCCTAAACCTATACCTAAATTCAAAGTGCCGGGGCCTATTGATGCAAATACCGCGAGCGGTTTCTTTTTAACTCTGAAATAGCCGTCCGCAATGGCGGTCGCCGCCTGCTCGTGCTTGACCTGTATGTATTTGATATTGCCCGCCGCCTCTTCTTTTCTTATGGCATCAAACAGGCCGAGAACACCGTGTCCGGGTATGCCTAAGATGTAAGGCACGCCTTCAGCAGCAAGCTTTTTTACGACTATTTCTCCTCCGGTAAGTTTCATTCTTTACCTCCGTTTATATTTTTGTTAATCGATAACAAGGTAAGGATACGTGTCGCTCACCTTAATATTTACTTTGCGGTTTTCTTCTATGCTCTTTACGCTTGCAAGCACCATGGCGATGCTGTTTACGTTGTCCTTGCAGTCAAGCAGAGGAGTTCTGCCGGTCTTAAGCGCGTCGAACATATCTTCAAGCGCTCCGTCGTGCTGGTCGCGTACGGTCGCCGGTTTTTCTATTATGCCGCCCTTGAAGGGTATGCCCTTGAAAATGTCGCCGTTGTGTTCGCAGTATTCGTATTTCGCCTCGCCGAAGCCGTCCCATACTACCGAGCCGCGTTCGCAGTTGACGCGCCATACGTTGTCCCATGAGGTGTAGTTGCCTTCGGTGCCGTTGTAGCCGCGGAAGGAATAAATACAGCCGTTGTCAAATTCAAACACCGCGTCGCCCGCGCCGTCTCCGGTATACATGGAGCCCTTCGGGTTGAAGCTGTGGTAATGTACCGACGTAGGTTTGCCGCCGACTAAGAATCTCGCCAGGTCAAAGCTGTGGATGTTGTTGTCCTGCAGCTGCGGATATTTGAACTGGTTGCGTATGCTCGCCATATCCGCGCAGACGAAAATGTCGCTGCAGATATAGGACGGATCGCCCATTATGCCGGAGAGAACGAGCTCGCGGATCTTTTTGACCTGCTCGATATAACGGCGGTTCTGCATTACGAAGTAACGCTTTCCGGTCTCGTCAACGGTCTTTAACATATCGTTGACCTGGTCAACGGTGAAAGCCATCGGCTTTTCGCCTAAAACGTCGTAACCGGCTCTTAACGCCGTGGTCACGATGTCGTGATGAACGGTAACGTAAGTCAGGTCGATAAGAACGTTGCCGTGTTCTTTTTCAAGAGCTTCCTCTACCGAAGAATATATCGGCGGCACCGGTGTGAGGTTATATCTTTTGATATAATTTTCGGCGCGCGCGGGATTTTTCTCCGCTATTGCGATTATCTCGCAGTCGTCTCTTTTGGTGATGTGGTCAAGCCAGCGGTAAGCAATATCTCCGCAGCCTGCCATGATGATCCTGAAATCTTTCATAATGGTTTCCTCCGTTATATTAACCATATATTTGTTATAAAAATTATATATCATTGATTTGATTTTGTCAATGCAAAAATCAAAATTATACTAAAATTTTCGGGCAAGGGAAACGGAAGCGCGAATTATTTACGCTTCCGCCTCTTATTGTTAATCAGATTATAATATTTTCAATTCCGAGCATATCGTTCGCCGCCGCGATCTTTTTGCTCTGTTCGCCGTAAACGAGAGCCCAATGGCGTCCCTCGTAACATTCGGCAAGCTTTTTGATGCCGCCGGGAACGTCTATCACCACCTGCGTGCGGCAGGACGGGAAAGCGGTGTTCCTTATAAGATTTCCGCGGACTATTACCATCTTGTCCATACCGTCGTGCGAAATGCCGGTAACTGTCACCGGACCGGGCTGCTTCAAGACCTGCAGACCGCACGGCAGATCGCGTATTTCAAAATATGTGTAGATGTTGAACTCGTCTTTTTCTTCGGAATCGTAGCTGCGCTTCGTCGGAGCGGTGCAGTGAGATACGAAAAGCTTGTCGTCCTGCGGGAACAGATACGGGTTGCACATGAACGCGGGCTCGTTCGTCGCGTAGGTGACTATCATCATGTTCATAAGCGTCGTGACGTCCGCTTCGCAGGCGGCTATTATACCGTCGTCGTTGAGCTTTGACAACGCGTAGCAGGATGAAGTGTTGCAGCCGGTATGTACGGTCGATTCAATGCAGTTTACCGTGAACGCGTCCGCGCCGCAAACGGCTATTAAATTCTTGTAGATCTGATACGTCTTTTCGGGATTTGACAGATCGTATTCTTCCGGCACTCTGTTTTCTTTTGTCTCGCCTATAAGCGCGGAAGCGTTGCCCGGCTTGCTGTTTTTGAATATCTCAATAAACTTGTCGGAGCCTATCTGCTTCCACTGCACGCCGTATTTTTCCTGTATCAGACGCACCATCTCGTAGCCCCAGTTGAAGCTGTGATACGGCTCGTACATCGACTCGCCTATGCAGAGGACTTTCGTGTTCTTTATCTTGAATCTCACGTTCAGCGCCGCCGTGTATTCGGTCAAAGCTTCGTCGCTTTCGCAGAGGTAAACGTCAGGCTTTATTCCGATCATCGCGTCGATTTTTCTTACGTCGCGCATGAAATACGGATAAAACACGTGGCCGTAGGACCAGAATTCCGCAAACGCCGGAGCGTAAATGACTACCGGTTTGTTCTTTGAATGAAGCGCGGCGAACACAACGTCAATTACGTTGAAAGGGACTACGACGTACGCGTCTGCGGGATCGAGGTTGAGCGCGTCGTTTTCCGTTACCGCGTGCGCGACAAACGTTTCAACGTCTTTCGGTAAAAGCGCTTTTACACGGTCAGACATTTTTGCGATTATCTGCCCGTCAGCCGTTAAATTTATAGCGTCCGACTCGCGCAG
>JAEEGW010000396.1 GCA_016280525.1 Clostridiales bacterium | reverse complement strand
GTGCCGGAGGGGCGGATGACGACCACGTCGTCGCCGAGCTTGTAGTACAGCGTGTTTGTCGTGCCGGTGTCGAGCGTGGTCTGCGTGCCTTTTACAAGGTCGTAGAGGACCGGGACTTTGTAGTCTATATACGACGTTATCTTCACGCCCTCAAATTCCTTAGGTGGATCGTCGCGCAGTTTCTGCATCAGCGCCGCCATTTTGTCGAGTCCGTCCAAGCCTTCCATATATACGCTGTCCGTCGCCTCGCGGTAGAAGCCGTATTTTGCGTAGATATCCTGCATCGCGTCGTACAGCGTTTTGCCCTGCAGCGAATAATACGCCGCCGCCTCGCAGATCAGCATCGACGCGACGACCGCGTCCTTGTCGCGCGCGTACGTGCCGCGCAGATAGCCGCAGGATTCCTCAAATCCGAGCAGGAAATGCGTGTCCGTTTTATCGTCTTCCTTCTCGTTCATCTTCTCGCCTATATATTTGAATCCGGTGAACACGTCATAGCAGTCGCAGCCGTTATCACGTGCTATTTTCGCCGCGAGCTCGGTCGAAACGAAGCTCTTTATTATATACGGGTGCTTCGGATATTTGCCCGTGCGTTTGAGCGCGTTTATGATGTATTCGATAAGAAGGGCGCCCTGCTGGTTGCCGGTGAGCGTGACGAATTCTCCGTCCCTGTTCCTTACGGCTATGCCCATCCTGTCCGCGTCCGGGTCGGTCGCGATTATAAGATCGGAGCCTATTTCGTCGGCTATTTTGATACCCGGCTCGAATACCTGTTTGAATTCGGGGTTGGGGTAGGGAGTCGTCGGAAAATCTCCGTCCGGCTCAGCCTGCTCCGGCACGATGCGCAGATTTTTGATACCTATGCGGGAAAGTATCTCCGGCACCATTTTGTATCCCGCGCCGTTTAACGGCGAGTAAACTATGCCGAGCTCCGCGGCGTGAGCTACCGCGTTTTTGTCAACGAGCTGGGCGATGACGGCGTCCATATACGGCTCGTCAACTTCTTTATTTATATATTTTAATATTCCTTTATTTATTGCCGTATCAAGCATCATTTTTTTGATCCCGTCTATTATATCGACGCGGCTCATATATCCCGACACTTTATCCGCGAGCGAGGGGGCGAGCTGCGCGCCGTCCTCCCAGTAGGCTTTGTAGCCGTTATACTGTTTGGGGTTATGGGACGCGGTGATATTTACGCCGGCGACGCATTTGAGGTAACGCACGGCAAACGAAAGCACGGGCGTCGGGCGGAGCGCGTCAAAAAGATACGTTTTTATGCCGTTGCCGCAGAAGACCTCCGCCGCGGTCTTTGCAAAAAGTTCCGAGTTGTGTCTGCTGTCGTACGCTATGACCACGCCGTCGTCACCTCTGCCCTCGGCATTGATGAGCGCGGCAAGCCCCTGCGTCGCGTGCGCCACGGTGTAAACGTTCATCGCGTTGGTGCCCGCCGCCATAACGCCGCGCAGTCCCGCCGTGCCGAACGATAAATAGCCGTGGAAATACAGCTTTTTTTGTTCCTCATCGTATTCTTTCAGCTCTTTTTTACATTCATCGCTTATCTTATCCGATAAAATCCATCTTTCATACTCTTTTTGATATTCCATTTTGATCTCCTGACTGATTAGTTGTCATATTTTACCACAATAAGCACAATATGTCAAGTGCGGCAAAGACGCTGATTTTGGATTATTTTGTGCCGATATATCGTAAAATTTGAAAAAATGCTCATAATTTACAAAATATTCACAAAAAAATTTAATCAAGCTATTGCCAAAAAATAATTATTATGATATACTTGCAAGGCTTGATGTGCGATGAAGCGGGAGGTTGCCGTTATTTCAAACGGGTTTTTCCGCAGAGTATGTCCGATTTTAAACCGGGCGCAAGGATTTTTGTTAAACAAAATACAGGTCAGTATGGATATTCCCCGGACATTTCATAATCCGGCGGCAATCCGCTTGAAGTGGCTTTTGTTATTAAACCCGGAGCTTGTTTTGATATTCAGAACGGTTTCCGGTTTTCATAAGGGCAGAGGTGGAAACACCCGATGCCGTGTTTGCAAAATTCCGGTACAGCCCTTTTAAATCACAAAATTTAAAAGGAGGAAGAAACAGTGGCAAAAAAGGAGATCATCAGAGTCAAGATCAGAAGCTATGATCACACGCTTGCAGACGCTGCCGCAGAAAAAATAGCGGAAGCCGCAAAGCGCGCGGGCGGAAGAATTTCCGGTCCCATACCGCTTCCCACAGAGCGTGAAGTCGTAACGATACTCCGCGCGGTCCATAAATATAAGGACAGCCGTGAGCAGTTCGAGACCAGGACTCACAAGAGATTGATCGACATACTTAACCCCTCGGACAAGGTCCTTGCGGCTCTCACGAACATGGATCTGCCCGCCGGCGTTGAAGTAAAGATCGACGCAAGCTCTTCGCTGAAATAATTTCAGCACACAAAACAAGGTAATAGTTTGCTGTGTAATATAAATATTATTCCTATGTATTGCACGCAGACCGTTCGGTCATGTCGGAGAGATCCGACCAATAATTGAATGGAGGAAAAAATGAAAAAAGGAATCATCGGAAAGAAGATAGGCATGACGCAGATCTTCGCAGACGCGGGAAAGGTAATTCCCGTAACGGTCATTGAAGCGGGCCCCTGTGTGGTCGCTCAGAAGAAGACCGTTGAAAACGACGGCTATGACGCCGTTCAGCTCGGTTACGGCTACGTATCCGACAAGCATTTAACCAAACCCTTGAAGGGTCACTTCAAGAAAACGGATTCCGCTCCCAAAAAGCACTTAAAGGAATTCAGACTTGAAGACTGCAGCAGCTACAACGCAGGCGACATCGTTACCGCGGACGTCTTCGCGGCAGGCGAAAAGGTCGACATCACCGGCATCACAAAGGGCCGCGGATATTCCGGCGTTATCAAGAGATGGGGCTGCCACAGATTAAGAATGACTCACGGTGTCGGACCCGTACACCGTCAGCCCGGTTCAATGGGCGCCAACTCCAGCCCGTCCCGCATCTTCAAGAACAAGAAGATGGCAGGTCAGTACGGAGCTGAAAAAGTGACCGTTCTCAACCTTGAGGTGGTCAAAGTGGACGCCGAAAAGAATCTTATCGCCGTTAAGGGCGCCGTTCCCGGTGCCAAAGGCGGCATAGTGTTCATTCGCAACACTGTCAAATAAGCGGGGAGGAGGATATAACAATGGCTAATTTCAAAGTAGTTACCATGGCAGGCGCAGCAGCCGGCGAGGTCGAACTTGCGGATTCCGTATTTGCGATCGAACCCAACGCGGCAGTCATGCACGCGGCAGTACGCGCATACCTGCTCAACCAGAGACAGGGCACACAGTCCACTCTTACCCGTACAGAGGTTTCCGGCGGCGGCAAAAAGCCCTGGAGACAAAAAGGAACCGGTAGAGCGAGACAGGGTTCCACCCGTTCTCCGCAGTGGACGCACGGCGGCGTAGCGCTCGGACCCAAGCCGAGAAAGTACCGCACGGACCTTAACAAGAAGGTCAGAAGACTGGCTCTTTGCTCCGCGTTATCCGCTAAGGCTCAGAGCGAGGATCTTGTGATAGTAGACGCTATCACGACCGATGCATACAAGACAAAGACGATGGTGAATATGCTGGGCGCTGTCGGCGCAGGCAAGAAAGCTCTCGTGGTGCTCGACACCGTTGACGAAAAAGTCATAAAGAGCTTTGCAAATATTCCCGGCGTCAAGACGGCTCAGATCAACACTATAAACGTATATGACGTTATAAACGCCGACACGTTCGTAGCAACAAAAGAAGCCGCCGTCAAGATATCGGAGGTGTACGCATGAAAACAGTATACGACGTATTGATAAGACCGATAGTTACAGAAGCTACGATGACCGATATAGCTGACAAGAAATACAGCTTTGAGGTTCTTCCGGACGCATCCAAGCCGGAGATCGCAGCCGCCGTTGAGAAAGTATTCGGCGTAAAGGTCGCAAAAGTAAACGTACAGAACGTTAAGAAAAAACCCAAGAGACTCGGTGTTCACAACGGTTACACCAAGAGCTGGAAAAAGGCTGTAGTCACACTCAAGCCCGAATCCAAGTCCATCGAGTTCTTCGACGGTATCATGTAAGGAGGGGTAAACGATGTCTGTTAAGAAATATAAGCCCACAACTCCGGGCAGAAGACATATGACTTCCCCGTCTTACGAGGAGATCACCAAAAAGACCCCGGAGAAGAGTCTGATCTTCACAAAGAAGAAACATGCCGGCAGAAACAGCTACGGCAAGATCACCGTCCGTCACAAAGGCGGCGGCAACAAGCAGAAATACAGGATCATCGATTTCAAGCGTAAAGACGAGCGCGCAGCGACCGTCACCGCTATAGAATACGATCCCAACCGTACCGCTTATATCGCCCTCATCCAGTATGAGGACGGCAAGAAGGCTTATATCATAGCTCCGCTCGGCTTAAAGGTCGGCGACGTGATATACTCCTCGGCCGAGGCTGATATAAAACCGGGCAACGTGCTTCCGATAGCCAACATACCCGTAGGTACTTTCATAAACAACATCGAGCTTTACGCGGGCAAAGGCGCCCAGCTCGTAAGATCCGCCGGTACGGCCGCTCAGCTTATGGCTAAAGAGAACGGCGTAGCCCAGATCAGACTCCCCAGCGGCGAGGTCCGTATAGTCGGTCTCAACTGCAAGGCTATGATCGGCCAGGTAGGAAATCTTGAGCATGAAAACATAAAGCTCGGCAAAGCCGGTAAGACGCGTCATCTGGGCGTACGTCCGACTGTTCGCGGTTCCGTCATGAACCCGTGCGATCACCCGCACGGCGGCGGTGAGGGCAAATCACCGATCGGCCGTCCTTCTCCCGTAACACCGTGGGGCAAACCCGCTCTCGGTTATAAGACG
>JAEEGW010000395.1 GCA_016280525.1 Clostridiales bacterium | reverse complement strand
CGAGCAGTGCTCGTGGGTACATAAGGACAGGCAGACGGCGACGGAAAAAGCCATAGTTTTGGGCAGGGCGGCGATAGCGAAGGTGAGCCTCAACACGCCGCTTCAGCCGGGAGAAATACCCGTTACCAAGCGCGCGCTCGTCATAGGCGGCGGCATAGCCGGCATACAGACCGCGCTCGACATAGCCGACGCCGGATTTGAGGTCGATATAGTGGAGAAAAAGCCGACTATAGGCGGCAAAATGGCGCAGCTTGACAAGACTTTCCCCACGCTTGACTGCGCGGCGTGCATACTGACGCCGAAAATGGTGGAGGCGTCGCAGAACGAAAAAATACGCATATATTCTTACAGTAAAGTGGAAGAAGTAAGCGGTTTCGTTGGCAATTTTACCGTAAAAATACGCAAAAAAGCGCGTTTTGTAGATGAAAATAAATGTACCGGATGCGGGCTTTGCACCGAAAAATGCCCGGTGAAAAACGTGCCCAACGAATTCAATCTAGGCATGGACAGCCGCCACGCCGTTTATATTCCGTTCGCCCAGGCGGTGCCGAAGGTCGCTTTGATAGACCCGGAATACTGCCTTATGAAAAAGACCGGCAAATGCGGGCTCTGCTCAAAAATATGCGGCGCAGGCGCGATAAAATACGATCAGGAAGACGAAATAATAGAAAACAAATACGGCGCGATAGTCGCCGCGACCGGTTACGAGCCGATAGATTTGGATAAATTTGACGAGTTCGCATACAGCAAATCAAAGGACGTTATTACGAGCCTGCAGTTTGAGCGGCTGATGAACGCGGCGGGACCTACCGGCGGCGTGCTTCTGCGTCCGTCCGACGGCAAACACCCGAAAACGGTAGTATTCGTCCAGTGCGTCGGCTCGCGCTGTGAAGCCAACGCGAAAAAGGGTAAGGAATACTGCTCAAAAATCTGCTGTATGTATACGGCGAAGCACGCTATGCTCACGCGTGAAAAATATCCCGACACGGACGTTTACGTGTTTTATATTGACGTGCGGACGCCCGGCAAGAATTTTGACGAGTTTTACCGCCGCGCCGCGGAAGAATACGGCGTGCATTACATAAAAGGCATGGTCGGAAAGATCTGCGCGGAGAACGGAAAGCTGAAGGTGCAGGCGTCGGATCTTTTAGCGGACAAACAGCTTCACATAGACGCCGATCTTGTCGTTCTCGCCGCGGCTATAGAGCCGGACAAGTCCGCAAGACCGCTTGCGACGATGCTGACGGCGAGCATGGACAATAACGGTTTCTTTACGGAAGCGCACCCGAAGCTGCGCCCGGTGGAAAGCCCGACAGCGGGCATATTCTTATCCGGCTGCTGCCAGGGACCGAAGGACATACCGGAGACGGTAGCGCAGGCGGGAGCCGCCGCGTCAAAGGTCATAGGGCTTTTGTGTAAAGACAAACTGACCGCGAATCCGTGCGTGGCGCACTGCGACGAGCTGTCGTGCAACGGCTGCTCAAGCTGCGAAAACGTATGTCCGTATCATGCTATAACTTATGTTGAAAAAGAATTCAGAATGCCGGACAGAACGGTAAAAATACGCCGCGTGGCTCAGGTAAACGCGGCTGTGTGCCAGGGCTGCGGAGCGTGTACGGTAGCGTGTCCCTGCAAAGCCATGGATCTATACGGCTTTTCCGGCAAACAGATATACGCGGAGGTGGATGCGATATGCAGATAGAAGAACACAAGCCTCTTATCGCGGCGTTCTGCTGTAACTGGTGCTCGTACGCCGGCGCGGACCTCGCGGGAAACAACAGACTTAACTATCCGGAGAACGTGAAGATCATCCGCGTTCCGTGCTCGTGCAGAGTCGACCCGACGTTTATCCTGCGCGCGTTTCAGCGCGGTGCGGACGGCGTGCTTATCTGCGGCTGTCACCCCGGCGACTGCCATTACACGACGGGGAACTACTACACAAGGCGCAGGATGACGCTTTTGTTTTCCATGCTTGAATATCTCGGCATCGAAAAAGAGCGCACGCGCGTTGAGTGGGTCTCCGCGGCGGAGGGCGCGAAATTTGCGCAGACGGTAAACGAGTTCACCGCCGCCGTCTCAGCTCTCGGTGAAAACAGGAGACTGGAGGATCTGAGATGCAAAGAATAAAAAGACAAGAGCTTATAGCTGCCGCCGCAAAACTGTTTGAAAGCGGAGAAGCAGACCGCGTGCTCGGCTGGAAAAAAGGCGAATTTGACTACGACGTAACGCCGTACGTTTTCAAAAGCATTGATGAGATGGAAAAAGATTTCGTCTGGGGTGATTTCTGCGGCGCGAATTTCTCAAAATATCTTATTAAAGAGACCGCAAAGTCGGACAAAAAAGTCGCTGTGTTTTTAAAGCCGTGCGATACGTACAGTTTCAATCAGTTGCTTACCGAACACCGCTTTGAGCGTGAAAATGTCTGCGTCATAGGCGTTTCTTGCTCCGGCATGGCGGATATAAGAAAGATAAAGGATACAGCCGGAGAGGGAATAGAAAAAATAGAGGAATGCGACGGCTGTTTAAACGTCTATACGCTGTACGACGGACTTGTGAAGATAGAGTTTAAGGACGCTTTAGCTGAACGCTGCCTGTGCTGTGCCAAACGCTGCGTCGTTTGCGATGAGCTGATCGGAGACGGCGAAAACAAAGCGGATACAGACCGCTTCTCAAAAGTAAAAGAGCTTGAAGATATGACGGAGGAGCAGCGCTACGCGTTCTGGAAAAACGAGCTTTCAAAGTGCATTCGCTGCAACGCCTGCCGCGACGTCTGCCCGGCTTGCACGTGTGAAAAATGCGTGTTTGACGATCCTAAATCGGTCTTGGAAAACAAAGCCGCCGCAAACGAGTTTGAAGAAAAGCTGTTTCATATAATAAGAGCTTTCCACGTTGCCGGGCGGTGTACGGACTGCGGTGAATGCAGCCGCGTCTGCCCGCAGCAAATACCGCTGCACCTTTTGAACAGGAAGTTCATAAAGGATATAAATACGTTTTACGGGCAGTATCAGGCGGGAGAAAAAGCCGGGCAAAGAGCGCCGCTTGTCGATTATAAGACGGACGACAGGGAACCGTAAAAAATTAAGAATTCAGAATCTTGATTTGTCAAGTCAAGTGCAACAAAAATTTAAAGATTCATAAAGAACTTCGGCAGG
>JAEEGW010000394.1 GCA_016280525.1 Clostridiales bacterium | reverse complement strand
TATAGATTTCGGCACCGCGACCGACGACTGCCTTGACATGTTCGTAAAAGCGTCTTACTGCCAGGTAGATATAACCGAGGACGGCGAAGAAGGACAGGTCATAAGCATAACGACTAAAAACATAGTGTCGTCTTCAAGCAAACCAACCGTATTCTTCTCGTATTCGGGATACTGCATGCTTACGGATAAACTGCCGGTCGACTTTACCGAAAAGCCCTTCGTAGTACTTAAAGTAAAAGTATGTGAAGCAAACGACCGTATGTTCAGCCTGATAGGTTCGGTCTCAGATAAATCCGTACGTCCGGCAAACGAGGTGACGTCAAAGATACCCGGCGGCGACGGCTGGCACTACGTCATATTTGACTTTACGGACGCGGAAACGCCGGATAAATTCAACGTTTTCCGCATGGGCTTTGAGCAGACGTCAGCCGGGGACGGCGAGGCGATACTCATAAGCGAAATGCGTATATGCACCGCGGAAGAAGCGGAAGAATATAAAGAGCAAGACGTTTATCCCTATCCGGAGCAGGCTATGGAAGATTATAAGATCAAAGTTATACAGTTCAACGTACAGACGGAAAACGGCAACAGCGCGCCGTTTGCGATAAGATCCGAAATGTACCGCCAGCTCGTGGATGAACTGCAGCCGGACGTTGTCGGCATGCAGGAAGTGACCGTAACGTGGCGCAAGTGGCTTGACACCTACGTTTTCAACGAATCTTACGCAAGCGTGGGCGAGCCGCGTACGACAGACGCGAGCCAGGGACTGGAAGCGAATCCGATCTACTACCGCAAAGACAAATTCGACCTTGTGGAAAGCGGCACGTTCTGGCTCTCCGGCACGCCGGACGTCGCAGGCTCCATGTACGAGGATTCAAACTATCCGAGAGTGTGCACGTGGGCGGTGCTGCGCGACAAGCAGACCGGATTTGAGTTCGTTCACCTGAACACGCATCTCGATCACAACGGTGACCACAAAGACACAGGAAACGACAGACGCAAAAGACAGATAGGCGTTATAATCAAATTCGCACAGAGATTCGATAATGATATGCCGATGTTTTTAACAGGCGATTTGAACAACCGCCGCACCACGAGCGAAGGAAAGACGTACGCGCTGATCAAAATGATCCAGGGCAAGACCATGTATACGGACGCGAACGGCAACCAGTATTCAATAGCGTTATCCGACGCCCGCCTGAAAGCTCCCGGAGCCGATACGGTGAATATCGCGACTATGACGAAATACTACGACGAATCGAATTCCGCGTATAACCCGTCAAACGAGCCGATAGACTACATTTTCTTCAACCAGGAATCCTTGACCGCGCTGTCGTATCAGACGTTTCTTATATCCAGAAACGGAATGTGGATATCCGATCATCTGCCGCTTTACGCGACGTTTACCGTAAAACCGCCTGCCGACTGATACGAAGGTTTAATATGAACGATAAAAACAAAGCTAAAAAAACTCTGCAGGAAAAGCTTGCGGAGCGGAATTATAAAAGACCGAGTGGATTCGTAACGTTTCTTTACAACACCATAGGCTCAACGGTGCTTCTTCCACGGTACGCGCCGCATATAACCAAAAAAGTCGATATAACAGAGCGAAAGGGCCCGTGTTTTCTGATATGGAACCATTTATCGCGCCTTGACCATCTGTATACGATGAAAGCCGCGTACCCGGACAGATACAACATGGTAGCGGGTTACAACGAATTTTTCCGCGCTCATCTGTTCCTCGTTTTCAAGCTGAATCAGATCCTGCCTAAAAAGATATTCACAAACGACAGAGCCGGGCTTAAAGCGATGAACAGCATTATAAAACAGGGCGGCATCGTCACGTTCTCCCCCGAGGGCATGAGCTCCATATACGGAGTGAACCAGCCGGTCGTTCCGGGGTCCGGACATTTTCTGAAGCACTACGGCATACCGGTCTACTGTATGAATTTCCGCGGACAGTATTTAACGAGTACGAAGCACTTTCTTGAACCGCGCAAAGGCAGAACGGAAGCGGAGCTGTTCCTTCTCTTCACTCCCGAGCAGCTGAAAGAGATGACGGCGGACGAGATCCAGGATAAGCTAAACGAAACGTTCCGTCACGACGACTACGAATGGGGACAGAAAAACCACATAAAATGGAATATGCACGGCAGATCTGCCGAGCATCTTGACGAGATATGCTATACCTGCCCCAGATGCGGCGGCGACCTTACGATGAAAGCCGAGGGGAGCAAAATATGGTGCACGGAATGCGGCAACGGCGCGATCGTCAACGACTACTACGAGTTTGAGCCGTTTGACGGTAAATGCGTCCTCCCCGTCTCCCCGTCAAAATGGGTCGAGCAGGAACGCGTACGCATAATAAAAGAGATAAGAGAAAATCCGGATTACTCTTTTACGGAAGAGGTAAACATCGGTTATCTGCCGCCGTATAAGCTCGTGCCGAAAAAGTACACGTCAATGCCTGCCGGCAATGGAAAAATAACCTTTGACCACAAGGGAATCCACTTTGACGGTGAAAAGCTGGGCGAAGCGTGGCATTTCGATCTTGATTATTCCGTTATATATTCGCTTGTAATAATGACGAGCACGGCGCAGTTTTCGCTGTACGTAAACAACCAGTTCTACGACTTCTTCCCGGCAAGGCGCAGCGTGGGCAAAATGCTTCTTATAACGGAGGAGATGCACCGCTACCACTACAACACCTGGAAAAACTTCCCGTGGAACGACTGGATGTACGAGGGCATGCAGCTCGGCATAGATAAACAAAACGATCAGACATAACAAAAAGCCGCACACAGCGGCTTTTTCTTTTTTGAACCGGACGACCGAATATCGCCCCTATCTTCACTCCGCGTCAGCGGAAATTCACGGTGAAACCAATTCACTCCGCATAGCGGAAATTCACGACGGCGATCAGCCGTCAATTCACCTCTAAAGGTTTTATTAAGATAATATCCGTTGTGATGTAAGAGTGAATTGCACTTCGTGGCTGAATTGGCTCCGCCATGAATTGCCCTACGGGAACCCCCATTGCTCACGAGTTCGCAATGGGGAACCCCTATCGGCGTGAATTGCCTGACGGCGTGAAAAAAGGTTACGTTATTTTAACGCTCTTTTTCTGTTTATCAGCGTTATTATCAGCTTTACTATGAAGTTTATCAACAGTATCATAAGCGATACCGCGGCGGCTTTGCCTATGTCTATCTGGCTTTCCGCGCGCGCTATCATAAGCGATAACGGCTGAGGTGAAGGCGGTGCCAGAAGTGAGACGGCGGATATCGTCATCATTGAGTTTACGAAGAAATACACCGCCATTTCAAACAGAGTGAACCGCACCTTTGGCACTATGACGTCTGTTATTATGCGTATGCGTCTTATGCCGAGCGTTTTGCCCACGTCCTCTAAGTCCGCGTTTACTTTACCTAACGTATTATACATCATCAGGTAAGGCGAGGCGAAAAAGTGGACGGCGTTTGCAAGACCGATTATGAATACCGTACCGTA
>JAEEGW010000056.1 GCA_016280525.1 Clostridiales bacterium | reverse complement strand
CTGTGTAAGAAAAGCGTTTTTCCAGACGGCGTCAATCATTTCAACAAGCGGTTTTTCCACAACGAACTTTGACGTGTGGCCGGCTTTGACCAAATCGCTTCTCATCTTCCTTATGTTCGTAGGCTCGTGCGCCGGTTCGACTGCGGGCGGCGTAAAAGTATCAAGGATAATAATAGTTTTCAAAAATACGATCAGAGAAATACGCCACATGCTCCACCCGCGCTCCGTCAACACGGTGCACATGGACGGAGAACCCGTACCGGAAGAGACGGTAAAATCCGCGGTTAACTACATAGCGCTTTATATAGCCGTTGTTATAATCTCCGTTCTGTTCGTTTCGTTTGACCGTTTCGGTTTTGAAGGGTTCAGCTTTGAGACGAACTTCTCCGGCGTTATGGCGTGCCTCAACAACATAGGTCCGGGCTTCGGCGCGGTAGGGCCTACCGGAAACTACGCGGATTATTCGATATTCTCAAAAATAGTTCTGGCGTTTGACATGCTCTTCGGCAGACTTGAGATAATGCCTATGATAATACTTTTATCCCCGGCTACCTGGAGAAAAAAATAATGTACGAGCTTTGCATAAACACGGGGCTGGGATTTGACAGCAGCCTTGAAGATAAAATCACAAATATAAAAGAAGCCGGCTTCGACGGCTTCTTTACGTCATATCATCCCGGCAAAACGAAAAGCATAGCGGAGCTTGCGGACAAAAACGGATTGCTGTATCAGTCCGTGCACGCGCCTTTTACCGAGGTCGACGCGCTTTGGCGTCCCGGCGACAAGGGCGAATACGTTAAAGAAAAGCTGATAGAATGCGTAAACGAATGTAAGAACGCGGGCGTGCCGCTTATAATCTTCCACGCGATAATCGGCATGGACAGGCACGAGCCGACGGATATAGGTCTTCTGCGTTTCTGCCGCATAGTCAAACGCGCGGAGAAAATAGGGATAAACATAGCGTTTGAAAACACGGAGGGCGCCGAATATCTTGACGCGCTTATGGATCAGTTCAGATCGTCGTACGTCGGTTTCTGCTGGGACACCGGGCACGAGCTGTGCTATAACTACGGAGAAGATATGACGGCAAAATACGGCGACCGGCTCGTATGCACGCATTTGAACGACAACTTCGGAATGACGGATAAAAACAATATGACATGGCTTGACGATTCGCACATGATGCCCTTTGACGGCGTGACCGACTGGCAGTCCGTTGCGGACAGGCTTAAAAAGTACAACTACAAAGGCGAGCTGACGTTTGAACTGACAAAAAACAGCAAACCGGGCAAAAACACGCACGATATTTATTCATCGCTTGACGAGCTTGAATTCTTAAAACTCGCGCACGACAAAGCGGTAAAATTTAGAGAGATGATTTATAAAAACGCATAAATACTTTACGCAAGCACGGCTTGACAAATGAAAGCGGTTTTTTCTTGACCTCAGAGCCGCTGTATGATATAATAAAAACACCTTATGGGAGGTGTGATATGAGCATTGGAGAAAAAATACAGCATTACAGAAAAGCGGCGGGACTGTCGCAGGAAGAACTCGGGCAAAAACTGTTTGTATCAAGGCAGACGGTAAGTCAGTGGGAATCCGATAAGACCGTACCGACCGTCGATAATCTGATTTTGCTTAAAAAAGTCCTCGGCGTATCCGTTGACACTCTGCTCGGCGATACGTACGACGATAAAAACGTACCCGAGCCGCGCGAGCACTATGCTTTCAGCTTTGACGACGTTGAAATAAAGCGGATATATAAGCAGATAAACCGCAGGTCGCTTATACGTATGATAGTTCTTTCATCTTTACTGATACCGGCGGCGCTTTTATCCGTCTTAAATGCAAAAAACCAAGCCTCTATATACGTAGTTGTCTTTACCGGATTTATCATCATCATAAGCATCATCAGAAATATCATACTATATAAAAAAAGAAAACCGCCTTTTATAAAACTTTTTGCCGGAAAAACGTTTGTTTATAACGTTTACGACACGTATTTTACGCAAACGGTCATTCAGAATGACGAAGATATAAAAACGAATAAAATATATTTTAATCAGATAGAAAACAGGATAGATACGGATGATCATATTCTTTTGATATATTTGTCGGATATTTTCATTATAAAAAAGAAAGAGCTGATAGAATATTCCGCGTTTGAGAATATCACCCGCAGGGAAACGACAACGTCTTATCCGAAGAAAATGACGAAAAAGCAAAATACAATTTCAGTTTTGCTGTTTGTATTATCAATAGTTTCTTTTTTCGCGGCATATATTATATTTATAGTAATGTTTGCAAAAATACATACGCCCGTGCAGAACGCCGCTTTCACATTCTTTGCTTTTCTCCCCGTGCCGATCTCATCCGCGGTATATTCTATATACTTGAAAAAACAGGGTTGCAGATCTGTTAAGAATTTGATAGTCGGCATCATAATCGCCGTACTTCTTCTTTTCAGCGGTCTGCTGTGGTTATTTATGCAGTACTAAGACCCGTTTGATTTTGCATTTTAAACCGCGTGTTAGCATAACCTTTGAAGAGAGCTCATCTCCCCCTCTCGTGAACACCTGTTGCTCACGATGTTCGCAACGGGGAACCCCTTGTATCCGCCCCCCAACCCCCGCCTTCCCCCCGATATTATATCGGGGCTTTTTTTACGGGTAAAGAACGGACGACCGACGGTCGCCCCTACAATCCGCGCCCCTCAATCTCTTTTGAGATTGTGGGACCGGGGTTCCCCGCCGCGAATAGCGGTGGGGGTTCACGGGAGTGGACAGGGGGGTAGACGAGCTTTGCGCTGCCGATGGTAGATAAAGCAAAGCGAGGAAAGCGCAGCGGTCGAAAGAAATCAAGCACAGTCACGGCAGTGACGCGCCGATTTCTTCGGGTCACCGCAAGCGGGGTTCGTCCGCCCCATCATTTGTAAAAATGATGGGACCGGGGTTCCCCGACGCGAACTTGAGAGCGTTGGGGGTTCCCGGGAGGGGACAGGGGGGTATGGGGGGTGGCGCGCAGCGCCGTGAGGGGTGGGGACCACCCATATTCGTCGCGTAGCGACACCGATTTTTATTATTTATTCTTTCTTCTTTATTATTTAAAAATGACGACCAATGGTCGCCCCTACAAGCGGGTCGTCGTGGCGCCGACCCCTACATTATTTCTACCGTATCTCCCAAATCAACTACGTCTTTTATATTCACGTGCTCGTACGTCGTATGCGTGGCGTTCGGCGCGTGGAACGTTATTTTCAGATTTCCGCCGTTGTCGTAAAACATCATACTGTGTCCGCCGTCGTATATGAAATCCGGCTTCAGCTTGTAGCTGTAAATTTCCTTTTTCCGGTGCTTCCACGGGCCCGTTATCTTGCCGGATTCCGAATAAGACACGCCTATCGCGTACGCGTCGTCCGGGTATTCCGGTATGAAATTCGACCACGTCATTATCATTTTTCCGGTCTTTGTTATTGCTATAAACGGTCCGTCCGTCACGCCGTGCTTCGTCCATTCCGGCTCGTTTGCAAGGAAAAGCTGTATCGGCTCGGATATGAGATGCGAAAGATCTTCAGACAGTTTCGCCGCCGCCATGGCGCCCACGTGGTCCGGCATACACGTCCATTCGTGCACGAAAACGAGCCACGGCTGCCCTTCTTCATCTACGTACAGCGTGCCGTCGATACAATCCCATTCACGGGGAGAAACGCAGCCGCCCGCTATGTCAAAAAACGGGCCGAGAGGCTTATCGCTTCTGTAAACGGATATACATCTGTGCCCGGTCATCTCGCTCCAAACGGACGTGAAAATATAGAAATTCCCTTTATAATAATGACATTCCGGCGCCCAGAACAGGTCCTTTTTGCCGTGGTGGTCCGACGGCCGCTCATACACGAGAAACGGCTCGGACCAGTTTTCAAGATCGCGGCTGAGCAGACACTCTATTCCCCTCTCTCGCGCAGTCCTGTATAAATAATACGTTTTTCCGGCGCGAAGGATAAACGGGTCGCGGCAGTAGAGTTTTTGCGACACTTTGTGCGGGAAATCCTTTATTTCCGGGGTTTCGTATTCCGGTATATCCATATTTGAAATTCTCATATCAAACCTCTTTGTTTATTATTCTGACGTAGTTATAAAGCTCGGGCGCGCCGTCGTGCGCCTCGCCTATGAACGTATCCGACATTTTAGCGGGTGATGTGATCCTGTTCACGCCGGCGCGGACCATTATATCCTCCGCGGCTTCAGCGGTCTGTTCGTCCGCTATTATGCACGCGGTCTGTAAATACCCTTTTTTGCGTCTCAGAACGCCGAAAAGCTGATCCAGCGGCAGAGCCGACACGTCGCAGACGCCGAAGAAGCCGGATATTTGCAGCTCTTTGTCCGCTTTTACCGTCAGAGCACAGCCTTCGCCGCTGTACTTTTTTTCGTTTTTATATTCGTTATTTATAGATCTTTCAATATCCTCCGCGTATTTTATAAGCGTTTGCTCCGCGGCGGCGCCTATGTCTTTAAGCGGGCGTTTATTCCGCGCCGCCTGCAGATACGGCAGAAAATAACGGCAGAATTTCTCCGCGTCCTCTTCTTTATCCGAATTTATATAAATGCGCTGACAGCTGCTGCAGAAAAGCTGCGAAGTTTTGATAATATGCTCCGCCAGTCCCTGCAGCTTATCGGGGTATTTTTCATAATCCGCGCCGATATACGCAAAGCTTATGCGGTGCCCCCATTCCACTATCCCGATATTCGCCGGCAGCATTTTGCGCACGGCGCTGACAGCCTCGTCTCCGCCCCAGACGACTACCTTGTCCGCCGCCTCCGCCATTTTCAGCATCGAGCCGACGTCGGACGACGGCGTGTCGAAAACGTAGATAAAATCCGACAGCTCCGGCATTATCTTGATAAGCTCGGAGAGGATCTTTATTGTTATCCCGTTATCCTGCGACGGCAGCTTAAGTATATTCACGTTGCCGCACAGAAGTCCGCAGAGCACGCTGTACGCCGGCAGAACGTCAACGTTTCCGGCGGCGATGTGGAATAGCACGCCGACCGGAGCGATATACGCGTCAATTTCGGGCAATTCAACGAGCGCGGGCAGCGACGCTTTGAGGTTGAGCAGCAGATTTTCGCGTTTCAGCATTTCCGCCGCGCGGTCGACGTATTCTTCGATCCCGTCTATATCCGTCTGCTCCAAAAGATAATTATACTCTCCGCTTTTTATTTTTCCGGCTATAAGATCGGCGGCGGATATGAGCTTTTCTCTGTCTATGCTTTTATTGAGCAGCGTTTCGTCCGCGTCCGCTTTAAGCGTCTGCAGAAGAGATGCGTTCTTACTTGTTTCGTATATCCGGCCTTTATACAGTATCATAATTTTATATCCCCCAGAAGCGCAGAGGCGCCCGCCGCGCACGTTTTTACGTCCTTCAATCCCACTCTGCCGATTATTTCAAGATACGGCGATTCAATGCCGCAGCCGCAAGTCTGTCCGGGATACAGCACGCCGAGATCGTCCGGCATGACGGCGGTTACGGGCGTTGCTTTTACCATAGGCGTTATAAGCTCAACGAGCCCGGTCTGCCCGTACGGCAGAGGTTTGAGCGTCGTGACGTCGCGGATTATAACGCGGCTGTACGACGGGATATGAAAATGATGATTTTTGCAGTCGCAGTAAGCTATCGGATGCTCCACCGCGCCGTAGAATTCGACGATATTCTCGTCGTCCACGCCTAAAACGCGTTTTGCCGTATCGTAAAACTCGGTCTTATCCACCTGCTCCCTGTAATACTGTTTCCAGCCGCCTGCGAGCATTATCTTTGAGCCTTCCGGCAGCTTTACCGTTATACCCTTCTCCTCAAGCAGTTTCATTGCAAAATATGTATAAGACGGGAATCCCATGAATCTGACCGGGTGTTTTTTCTTTGAATACGCGACTATCGCGCCGCACACGCGGTCAAGGTCCGCCTCGTACTTTCCGTTTTTGCGCGTCAGCGCGTACGTTCTGTGCAGAGCCGGCGCGAAAAGCGTTGCGCCGAAAGCCGTTTTTGACACGGCGGTTTTATTTTTTCTGTCCGGCTTGTAGCCGAAAACTATGTAATTTGTAAATCTGCCCGAAAACAGCTTTTTGTGTGCGAAAATTTTAAGTACCATTTTAAGCGCGCAGAAAAGACCGGATAATTCAAATCCCACAACTCCGGCTTTGCCGCCCGTTCCCGACGAGGTAGCTTTTATCAGTATTCCTCTGCCGCCGTTTGAAAACAGCTCGTGCTTTTTAAGCGTCAGCGTCGGGATGAACGGCAGCTTATATAAATCGTCCTCGCACGTAAGCATTTCCGGTACAAATCCCGCGTCCGCGCATATTTTGGCGTACTTTTCATTATGCTTTATATGGTATTCCGTCAGCTCTCTGACTGCGCGGATAAATTCTCCGTTGTCGGCGGCATTATACGGTTTTTTATTAAAAACTGCGCGTCTGTATTTCATAAACACCTCAATTATTGTCGTTATTTTAACATAAATATATAATATTGTCAACTAATTCGTGGTAAAATAATACCGAGGTGATAAAATGGTAAAGCTCGGAATAGACAGGATAAACGAATTTGACCGGGAACTTATAGGCAGGCGGCTCGGCGTTATTTCCGCCTGCTCGGGATTGTCGTCCGATTACAGATACCCGATAGATATATTAAATGAAAAATATACGGTAAAAGCGATCTTTTCGCCGGAGCACGGACCGCGAGGCGTGCTCGGCCCCGGGGAGAAGGTCGGCGG
Source organism: Clostridiales bacterium (assembly GCA_016280525.1). Classification (GTDB taxonomy): domain Bacteria; phylum Bacillota; class Clostridia; order Oscillospirales; family CAG-272; genus UBA1248. Next base: position 2,702 of record JAEEGW010000056.1, on the reverse strand, counting down.
CGGAGTTGATAAGCTGACCGGTCTGCCCGTTTACAGCTTATTTGAAGATTTTCTGTTTCAGGGCGGAAAAGATAACGCTTATATGCCGGATAAGAGCGTTTTGGCGGATATCGACTGCATGGTATACGATATGCAGGACATCGGCTCACGTTATTTTACGTACGTTTCCACGCTTTTCTACGTTATGAAGGCGTGCGCGGAAAATAAACTGCCGCTGTTTGTGCTTGACAGGCCGAACCCGATAGGCGGGGACGTTGAAGGATGTATTCAGGACGAGGCAAATCTGTCTTTCATAGGACTTACGCGCGTTCCGATACGCCACGGGATGACCGTGGGCGAGCTGGCGCAGCTTTATAACGGCGAGTATAATATCGGCTGTGATCTGACCGTTATCACGCTGACGGGCTGGGATCACGGTATGTACTACGACGAGACGGGACTGCCGTTCGTCAGACCGAGCCCGAATCTGCCGACGTTTGAATCCGTTCTCGCATATAACGGCACTTGTATGTTCGCGGGGACGAACGTGTCCGAGGGACGCGGGACGACGCAGCCGTTTCTGCTCGTCGGCGCGGAATATATCGACCCCGCAGCTCTGGCAGACAGGCTGAACGGCAGCCTGGACGGCGTGAAATTCAGCCCGGCGTTTTTCAGACCGGAATTTTCAAAGCTCGCCGGGAAAACGCTTTACGGCGTAAGAGTCCACGTGACGGACAAACGCGCGCTGAAGCCCGTCCGCCTGGGCGTGACGATGATAAAAGCGATGCAGGAGCTGTATCCGCACGATTTTGAATTCACGCCGCCTAAGACCGTGGGCGGAAGATACCACGTAGACCTTTCCACCGGCAACTCCGACCTGCGCGACGGCCTGCTTTCGGCTGGACAGATAATGGAAAAGTGGAACAAAGACGCAAAAGATTTTGAGGAAAAGCGGAAAAAATACCTCTTATACGATTAAAACAAAAAAACAAGTTAAATACCGGGTTTCCGATACTAACTTGTTTTTTGTTTAAGAGCAAACAGATCAGCCGATAAACATCTGCGTCCAGTAATTGCCCGCCGACACGTATCCTACGCCTATGCGCGTAAAGGAAGAGTTTAAAATATTCGCTCTGTGTCCCGGCGAGTTCATCCAGGCGGTGACTACCTCGGACGGTGTTCTCTGCCCCATGGCGATATTTTCCCCCGCCGATCTGTAACTTACGCCGAAATCCTTCATCATCTGAAACGGCGAACCGTAAGTCGGGGACGTGTGAGAGAAATACTTTTTATCGCACATATCCTGCGATTTGAGCCGCGCGATATAGGATAGCTCCGCATCCGCCAAAAGCGGCTTCAATCCCGCGTTTGATCTGTATACGTTTACGAGACGTACGACTTCAAGCTCGTATTCCGACAGGCTGTCTTCGTCGTCTTCTGGGATATTCAAAATATCGTCCGGATATATAAGGTCCGGGTTTTGCACCTGCGGGTTTGCGTCTATTACCGACTGTAAAGAGACGCCGTACGCGCGCGAGAGCTTCCACATCGTATCTCCCTTTACGACTCTGTGCCGTACCATAGCAAGCGCGGGGCTCGCAAGCGCCGCGGCGAATGACAAAAGTAAGATCACTGTTATAATTTTTTTCATAAAAACCTCCGGGATCTTCTGACCCGGAATAAGTTTGTGCAGGAAAAATAAATTTATGTATTTGTATTGCATATTTTATTTTTTTCTGTTATAATAGCCTATGAGGTGAGGATAATGAACATACAGATATTCGGACGCGGAAAGTGCTTTGACAGCAAAAAAGCGGAAAGATTTTTTAAAGAAAGACGTATAAAATATCAGTATATAGACCTTGACAGATACGGAATGAGCCGCGGAGAGCTGAAAAGCGTGATCGCCGTCATCGGCATTGATAAGCTGATAAACGAAAAGCACAAAGACGCGGAAATTATTAAAGCATACGCGTATGACGATAACAAGATAGACGCGCTGTTTGACGAGCCGGGTTTAATAAAAACGCCCGTCGTAAGAAACGGCAGAGCCGCAACGCTCGGCTACTGCCCGGACGTGTGGGGGCAATGGATAAATAATAAAGAATAAAGAAGAAATAATAAAAAAGGTGTCGCTGACGCGACAAATCATGGCGGGTTTTCCACCCCTCACGGGAACCCCAAAAGTGCGCTATGCGCACACAATTTGTCGGCTGTGCCGACACCTTTTTTTATTCTTTATTATTTATTCTTTCTTCTTTATTATTTATTCTCCTATTATCATTATCTGCACGGTTCGCTCGCGGCCGCGGGTCTGATCCCAGTCTATGAAGTGCACGCGGCCGAATTCGCCTAAGTCCGCGACGCCGTCGTCGATCACAATATTAACGCTTCTGCCGATTATTGACGAACGCAGATGAGCGTCCGTGTTATGACAGCCGAAATTGTCTTCTCCGTGCTCGAGCGCGTAATCAAGCGCCTTCTGCCCGGGATGCAGATACATCCCCTCGGTCCTGCACGTCGGTATCCACTCCTCAAAAACGTTTACAAGATCCTGCTGCAGCGTTTCAAGCCCGGTCATGGACATATCAAAAGCACATTCCTGCGTTATGACCGAGCAAGTCGTATGGTGCGAGTACACAACGACGATTCCGTCTTTTATTTTTGATTCCGCAACGGCTTCTTTTACCTGCTCCGTTATATCGTGGAAGCTGACCGCGCGG
>JAEEGW010000393.1 GCA_016280525.1 Clostridiales bacterium | reverse complement strand
CGTTCAGATCGAACGTGATCGTTCCGCCGGGCTGTACGGTAAAGTTACCGTTACCGTCATCGATAGCTACGTAGTTTGCCGGTACGAATCTTGTATGTTCGCCTTCAGCCGCGTTGTCCTGCGGGTCGAAGCCTGCGAACGTGCCGCCCTTGATTTCAATGCTTGCCGTTCCGGCTGTATACGCCGCGTCGCTGCAGTTGAACGCAAAGTTCATACCGTACGGTTCGTCATACGCTGTAGCCGTGAAGGTACCGCCGGTTACGACTATCTTACCAAGCTGTGCCTGTGCGATCGTTCCGCCGCCGTGATAGTTACCGTCTTCAATCGTCAGCGTAGCACCGTTGCGTACGTTGAACGCGTAAACTCCGCATTCACCGTCTTCTTTGTCAAGGCAGTTGATTCCGCCTGTCGTCGCCGTAATCGTTGTATCGGCGTCAATGTACAGCGCAGCCCAGTTTGAAGTAGGTTCAAGTGAGCCGGGTACGTACATAGTGTACTCGCCGAAGTCGATCGTAACGGGTGTCGTTACTACGATACGGTCAGCTGTTTCCGTCTTGCTTTCGGATATCGTGAAATCTTTGATTATCGTTATCGTGTCGCCTGCGCTTGCCGCTGCAATAGCGTTGGAGAGGCTTGCGTAGTAATTGTCTCCGATTTTCGCAATTGCTTCATCGTATACAGCGACCAAAGTGATGTTTTTGGTAATAGGTGTACTGAAGTCGTACGCTTCACCGTCAAGCTGCCATTCACGGAACTCGTAACCTGCTTTTACGGGTATTTCAGGCTCATCAACTGATTCACCTTCCGGAATAAGCAGATAATCAGACTCTTCACCGTTATTGTATTCAAAGTCGACGCGCCAACCGGGTTCAACGGTATATGTGCCGTCTCCATTATCCTTCGGAATATAGCCACTTGCGCAGTATTCTTCGGGAACTTCAGTATCAAACGTACCGCCGTCTATGACGATGCTTCCGCTTGCTCCGGTATCAGGTACAAAGTTACTGAATTCACCGCCGTGAATTGTTATCGTGCCGGCGTCCGCATAAATGTCTTCCGCATAGTCGCCGCTGTTGATAACAACTTCGCAGCCTTCATTCCAGGTTGCAATATAATTATCAAAGCTGCAGTCTGTTATTTCAACCGAGTAATCATCCGCACCAACACTCAATGCCGCATTGGTCACGGAAATCATCGTGTCAGTGATCGTCAGTGAACCGCCGGCCGGATTGTATGCTCCTACAGGAGCGATCACTATACCGTAGGTCGCTTTAACCGAGCTGTGTTCTCCGTCGTCGGAGACTATCGTACAGCCTTCGATCGCTATATCACCGGTACCGTATATCTCGATGCCGGCACTTGCATACGTTTCAGACGAGCGTTCCATATTACAGATGAAAGTATCTGAAATAGTACCGGAAGCTTTGTTCTTGATCTCTATGCCCTTTGTGAACGCGCCGCTGCGGCTGTTTGCACAGTCAATATAGCAGTTGTTTACGTTGAACTCGCCGCCATAGAGGAATATGCCGCCGCGGTTAAAGTCGGATATATAGAGATTTTCCATATTCACCGTTCCGGTGAAGTAGGAGGATACGTATACGGGAGCATGACCGATATCTGTTTTGGCATCATTGCCGAAGTTCTTTATCTTCAGGTTGGACAGAGTTACTTCTCCGCTGCCTGTGATGAATATATCGTTGTAACCGGTAACTGTGCTCTTGCCGTGGATGGTGTAGATCGGTTCGCCGGACTCATTCGTCGCGCCGGTGATTGTCAGCGTTTTGTCGATCACCAATTCACTGCCGTCTGCAAGTGAATAGTCGTCAGCCAAAAGCGTTACGGTATCGCCGCTCTGTGCAGCTTCAACCGCAGCCTTCAAGCTGGTATAATATGTTACTGTGCCGTCGTTCGTTACACTCGCGACCGCAGATTCGATCGTGAATGTTGCCGACACGTACGTTACGTTATAGTTGCCTTGTATTGCATCGCCTGCAGGTGTGATCGCATAGTCACCAACGTCTTCACCTGCAGCTCTGCTTAACGTGTAGTTAATGACGCTTTCGTCATCACCGTTTTTCAGACCGCTTACTACCGCAGTAAACGCGGGGTCTGCGTTCCCTGCAACTTTAGATGCGTCATTTGCCATTACAGTCGCCGTCGCTCTCGTAATCGTCAGCGTACCGGTTACATATGTAACGTCATAGTTACCCTGAACCGCGTCGCCTGCAGGTGTGATCGTGTAGTCACCAACGTCTTCACCTGCAGCTCTGCTTAACGTGTAGGTTATAACGCTTGCTGCTTCGCCGTTCTTTAATCCCGTTACAGTTGCGGTAAACTCAGGATCTGCATCGCCGTAAGTCTTGGATTTCGCATCCGCAGTTACAGTCGCAGTAGCTTTTGTTATCGTAAATGTTCCGTTCGTAGCGGTCACATCGTAGTTCGGGTTCTCACCGAGCGTTACCGTGATCGTATACGTTCCGACGTTCTCACCTTCTGCTCTTGCAACGCTGTAATTTAGAGTATCGCTGCCTACAAGTCCCGTTACAGTTGCAGTAAGTTCGGGATCTGTATCGCCGTAAGTCTTAGACTTAGCATCTGCTGTTACGGTCGCCGCTTTCTGGTTTATCGTAAACGTGCCGTTTGTTGCGGTCACTTCATAGTTCGGGTTTTCGCTGAGCGTTACTGTGATCGTATATTCACCGACAGTCTCGCCTTCTGCTCTTGCAAGCGTGTAGTTGAGAGTATCGGAACCTACGAGTCCTTCAACTGTTGCG
>JAEEGW010000392.1 GCA_016280525.1 Clostridiales bacterium | reverse complement strand
TTTTGCGAGAACGCAAACGCCCGAGTCTACGGCGGCTTTGTATTCCATACCCGTACCGACTATCGGAGCTTCCGTAGTGAGAAGCGGCACGGCCTGCTTCTGCATGTTGGAGCCCATCAGAGCACGGGAGTTGTCGTCGTTTTCAAGGAACGGGATCATTGAAGTCGCAACGGACATGACCATCTTAGGCGATACGTCCATAAAATCAACTTCTTCGCGGTCTGCCTCGCGGACCTCGTTCTTGTCTCTTACTATAACTCTTTTGTGTACGAATCTGTGGTTTTCGTCAAGCGGCTCGTTTGACTGAGCGACGATATAGTTGTCCTCAACGTCCGCGGTCATATACAGAACGTCGTTCGTTACGACGCCGGTCTCCTTGTCAACGCGGCGGAGCGGCGTTTCGATAAATCCGTACTGGTTTATCCTTGCGTAGGACGCAAGATATGAGATAAGACCTATGTTCGGACCTTCAGGCGTCTCTATCGGACACATTCTTCCGTAATGCGTATAGTGAACGTCACGCACCTCAAACGATGCGCGGTCACGCGAAAGACCGCCGGGGCCGAGCGCGGAAAGACGGCGCTTGTGCGTAAGCTCTGCCAACGGGTTGGACTGATCCATGAACTGCGACAGAGGAGAGGATCCGAAGAATTCTCTTATCGCGGTCTGTATCGGGCGCGAGTTGATGAGGTTTGCGGGCGTGATCTTTTCGGAATCCTGGCCGTTTACGCTCATGCGCTCTTTAATGATCTTGTCCATGCGGGCAAAGCCTATACGGAACTGGTTCTGCAAAAGCTCGCCTACGCAGCGCAGACGGCGGTTGCCCAAGTGGTCTATGTCGTCCGTCACGCCTATTCCGTATCTTAACCCGAGCATATAGTTGATCGAGCTGAATATATCTTCTTTTGTGATGTGCTTCGGAGAAAGCTCGGCGGCTTTGAGCTTTGCCTCGGCTATTATAGCCTCGCGGTCGCCGCCGCAGCTGCTCATTATATCGAGAAGAGCGGAAAGATTTACTTTTCCGGTGATGCCCGCTTCGGTAAGATCGAATCCGAGCGCGGCCTCCGGCAGGATCGTGCCGTTGGAAAGTATCTTCATTTCATCTTCTCTGTCTTCACCGTCTTTTTTCCAGGTTATCTGGACGTACGCTTCGTTGACGCCGGAATAATCCATATCGTCGGCTATCTCACGGCTTACAACGGTGCCGGCTTCGTACATAAGCTCGCCGGTAACGGGGTTTATGACGGGACGCGTGAGCGTCTTGCCGAGTACGCGGTGGCCTATGGCAAGTTTCTTGTTGTATTTATATCTGCCTACGTTGGCAAGATCGTATCTTTTGGGATCGAAGAAAAGGTTGTTTATAAGGATGAGCGCGCTTTCCTGTGTGGGCGGCTCGCCGGGACGCAGTCTCTTATATATTTCTTTCAACGCTTCCTCGTTTACGGAGGTCTTGTTGTTCTGCGCTTCCGCAACTATGAAGGCGTCCTTTTCCGTCGTCTTTCTCATCATCTCTTCGTTGCCGAAGAAATTGAGTATATCGCTGTCGGTCTCTATGCCGAGAGCGCGGATAAGTATCGTAACAGGTATTTTGCGGTTTTTGTCTATCCTGACGTAAAACACGTCGTTCACGTCGGATTCGTATTCCAGCCACGCGCCGCGGTAGGGAATTACCGTTGATGCGAACGTTGTTTTGCCGGATTTGTCAAGCTGGCTGCTGTAATAGATGCCGGGAGACCTTACTATCTGGGATACCACAACGCGTTCCGCACCGTTGATGACGAACGTACCGTTGTCCGTCATTATCGGGAACTCCGTCATGAATACGAGATCCTCCTGCACTTCCTTCGTCGTGTTGTTGGTCAGACGAACGTTAACGCGCATGGGGGCGGCGTAGTTGGCGTCGCGCTCCTTGCATTCCTCCACGGGATATTCCGCGTGATCGTCAAGTTTGTAGTCTAAAAACTCAACGACGTAATTGTTCGAGAAATCGGAAATCGGAGATACGTCGTGCAGTACCTCTCTCAATCCTTCTTTTAGAAACCATTCGTATGAGGATTTCTGGATCTCGAGCAGGTTGGGGAGGGGCAGAACTTCTTCGATCTTAGAGAAGCTCACCCTCTCGGTCTTGCCAAGCTTCTGGGTTTTGAACATATTTTCCTCTCCATTTTTAAAAACTTACAATATTAATGCGGGAATTGACATTATTTATGAAAACCATAAAAACGGCATACTCCCCATAATAGTACAGTTTAAAAGAATACCACGCGTTTCCATATATTTCAACATTATAATATTTATTTTTTTGCGATAAAATATGAAATTTAAATTTTAAAATACTGTAAATATTCGTAGCATATTTGGTAAATTTTAGCGTCCGCGAACTTTTTATATGGTAATATTCCACAAATAAAAGCGGGCTATCCTGTCCGTATATGGAACTGTTAGACAATTTGACTGCAAAAACAAAATATATAAAAATTCATAATTTTAAAGACCGGTTCACAATATTTTGTCAAAATCTGATCGTTACTGCTGTTTTTATATTTCATATATAATATTGAAAAATTCATTTTTTATTGGTAGAATGATGGAAAATATACAAGGAGGGGATCGATATGCCTTTTTCAACATATCTTGACAGTAAAAGAGAAGACTGCCGGGCGCTCGTTGCGGAGCTTGGAAAGAGCTTTGACTACGTCAGCATTTTAGGCACGGACGTCCGCTCTTCCGTATACCGCGCGGACAGAAAAACGTCCATGGCGGCAGAGGGAGAGGGCGAGTGCGGCTTCGTTATCAAAATGCACAAGGGAAGATCGTTTTACGAATATTCCTGCGACGAGATAACGGGCGACAAAAAAGCGCTTGCGGATAAAATAATAAACGCCGTGAAAATAAGCGGCGAGCTTACCGAACGCCAGATCAAAGCCGCGAAAGTGGCGGATGAGCCGATGAAGCAGGATTTCGTCCGCGAGACGGATTTCGACGACTTTACGGACGAATATCTGCTCGGCGTCTGCAAACAGATTTCAAACGACCTTTGCAGCAAGGACGAAAAGGTTTTAAACGGCTTCGGTATGATAATGCCGTACAGAGTGTCAAAACTCTTTATCACAAAGAACAGAGAACTGTCTCAGCATTACGGCTGGGCAAACGGCTATTCAATGGCGCTGTATAACGACGGCAAAATGGTCCAGGCGCGCCACGTTGAAGGCGGCGACAAGTTATCGGAAGTAATAGAAAAAACAAAAGCGCACATTGACGGCGTCATAGACCTTGCAAAACATCTCGTAAAGGCGCAGCCCATAAAGCCCGGCGTGTACGATATAATTACGGACCCGTCCATAACCGGACTTATAGCGCACGAGGCGTTCGGTCACGGCGTTGAGATGGACCAGTTCGTAAAAGACCGCGCGCTTGCCAAAAACTGCGTGGGGCAGTACGTCGCCTCGCCCATAACCAATATGCACGATGGCGCCGCGGCGACTCTGTCCGTTGCATCGTATTTCTTTGACGACGACGGAGTGCTGGCGCACGACACGCAGATAATAAAAGACGGCATACTCGTCGCGGGGTTATCCGACCTTGCCTCGGCAACACAGCTCGGATCTGATCCTACCGGCAACGGCAGACGCGACAATTACAGACGCAAAGCGTATTCGCGTATGACGAACACGTTCTTCTGCCCCGGCAAAGATAAACTGGAGGATATGATAGCGTCCGTCAAACACGGCTATATGCTGTTTGAAACGAACAACGGCATGGAAGACCCGAAGAACTGGCAGATACAGTGCACCGCCGAATACGGCATAGAAATAGTTGACGGAAAACTGACGGACAACTACGTTTCTCCCGTGGTCATGAGCGGCTATGTTCCGGATCTGCTCAAATCCATATCTATGATCTCGGACACTTTCAAAATAGAAGGCTCCGGTTTCTGCGGCAAGGGTTATAAAGAATGGGTGCGCGTCTCGGACGGCGGTCCGAATCTGAAAGCGAGGTGCAAATTAGGATGAGGAACATAAAAGAGATATTCGACAACGCAAAAGGTCTTTACGGATACAGAATAATAGAAAATAACGTATCTTCATACGAACTTTTCTTCGTTCACAGGAATCTGGAAACGGTCAGAAGCACGGACAGCAAGGCGACGTACGTCACCGTTTATACGGAGCACGACGGCAGAGTCGGCGATTCGGCGTTTCAGATCTACCAGTCCATGAGCGAGGAAGATATAAACAGGAAGATAGAAGAAGCGACGGCACGCGCGAATCTCGTTTCAAACGAGCCGTACGAGCTCGTTGACGAAGGCACGCTGAACGCCGAGCTTCCGACGAATCTTGACAAATACGAACCGAAAGAGCTGGGCAGGCTCATAGCGGACGCCGTATACGCGGCGGACACAGTTCCCGGCGGCTCGATAAACGCGCTTGAGATATTCATATACAAAGACGTAAAACGCGTCATAAACAGCCGCGGCGT
>JAEEGW010000391.1 GCA_016280525.1 Clostridiales bacterium | reverse complement strand
TCTGTATCACCATATCGTCGCTGAACGCGCGCGATACCGTGAAGGACGCGGCCGGTTCCGCGTTCATCGCTTCAAGGTCTTCTTTGACCTCCGGCTCTGTTATTATCTCTTCCGTCGTTTCCTCTTCGGTAGTCTCTTCCGCTTCCGTCTCCGTCTCGGTGACGGTCACGGTATCTTCAGCCGTGCTTTCATCCGTTTCCGCCGGTGTTTCCGTACAGCCGGTGATAAAAGACAGACACATGACCGTTATTATCAGAATTGACAATACTTTTTTCATATTTTTCTCCTATTATTATTTTCTGACTGTAATAATATCATATAAAAGAAAAAATGTCAACGCTTTTATCCGTCAAAATTTAAATTTTATACTTTTCTATGCTAAATTTATATGGTACACTATCATTTGATAAAATAGGTAAAATATACGTTACGTAGGAGTTATTATGAAATATTTTGTTCTTCTCTGCAGCGGTGCGGCAGACCGCAAGATCCCGGCTCTCGGCGACAAAACGCCGCTTGAAGCGGCTGAAAAACCGACTTTCAATATGCTTTCCTACCGCAGCTTCAACGGTCTGTTATCAAACGTTTCCGGCAAATATCCGCCGAGTCTTGACACGGCGTATCTTTCAAGCATAAACTTTGATCCGGACAGTCTGACCGGGTTTGCCGGCTTTGACGCGACAGACGCGGGAATAGAGCTTACGGAAGAGGATACGGCATACAGATGCTCTTTCGTTTCGCTGTCAGACAAAGGCGAGGAATACGGCGAAAAGCAGCTGCTCGGCTGCGGCGGCGCGGCAAAGGAAGAGATAACGAAGCTCGTCAGCGCGTTGAACAAAGGCCTGTCGACTAAAATAAAGAAATTCCACGCCGTAAAAGACGGCGCGTGCCTCGTATGGAAAAGAGCGCCCGAAGGCGCGGAGCTTCACTGCCCGTGCGAAGCGCAGGGAAAGAAGATAAAAGAGTTTTTACCGTCGGGCGACGGTGCGTCAAAGCTTCTGTCGCTTTACGAAAAGAGCTTTGATATATTAAACGACCATCCGGTAAACGCAAAAAGGCGCGAGCGCGGCGAAAAACCGCTCAATTCCATCTGGCTGTGGTCAGCATCCAAAAAGCCGGAGCTTACCGTATTTCCGGAAAAGTGGAAAGTGTCGGCGACGGTCATTTCGGACAGCGCGGATATAAAGGTAAAAAGCGAACTTTCCGGAATGAAGTTCGTCACAGCGGCGGAAGACAACGCTGAAAACGTGAAAAAAGTGACGGAAGAGTTTGAGAACGGAGTCGACCTCGTACTGTTCTACACGGATAAAGCCGCAAAATGCTCGCTTGAAGGCGACGCTGAAGGCAAAGTAAAGGTTATTGAAGAGCTTGACGCAAACGTGCTGGCGCCCGTATACGAATATCTGTGCGGCTGCGGTGATCAGTTCAAGCTGCTCGTCTCAACCGGTATCGCGGCGGTGACGGAAGAAAAGGCGTTATCCGACGATAAAGTTCCGTTCTTTATGTATAACTCGCAGAGAAGCGAGGTGGGATACAAGCCGTTTTCGGAAAACAACGCGAAGAAGAGCGGTTTCTATCTGCCCGAAGGATATAAATTCACGTCGTTTATGATCAGGCTGCCGGAGCCGGCAAAAGAGGAGACGCAGGAAGATAATGGACAGCAATAACAATATGGACAACAATATTGAAAACGAAATAGAAGAAACGGCTCAAACGGAGAAAAAGGGACTTTTCTCCAAAAAGCCCAAAGAAAAAAAGACGCCCGTAAGAGAGGTCTTTGACTGGGTGGAGATAATCGCCCTGTCGCTTGCTTTCGTGCTTCTGACGTTTTCGTATATAGCAAGGCAGGCGAGAGTTGACGGAAGCTCTATGAGAGAGACTTTCCATCACGGGGAATCCATAGTCATATCAAACCTGTTCTATACGCCCAAACAGGGCGACGTAATAGTTTTCCAGGTGCCTAACAGCCCGCTCACGACCGAGCCGATAATCAAGCGCGTCATCGCGGTGGGCGGTCAGACGGTGTATATAGATTTTGACAACTGGAAAGTCTACGTTTACGACGACGCATCGCTTACCGTGGACCAGGTGCTCGCGACGGTACACCCGCTTGACGAGCCGTATATAGAGGCGATGCGCGGAACGATGGACAGCCATACCGTCATGAACGGCAAAAACTCGTACGGCGGCTACACGTATCCGCTTACCATAGAAAAAGACAAGCTGTTCTGTATGGGAGACAACAGGAACGGCTCCACGGACTCCCGCTGGACGATCCTCGGCCCCGTAGACGAAAGGTACGTTTTAGGCAAAGTGCTTTTCAGAATTTATCCGCTTACGTTTAATTTTTAAATAATAAAGAATAAAGAAGAAAGAATAAAGAATAAAAAAAGGAATTCTTTCTTCCTTATTTTTTGATTTTAACAGGAGTTATTTCTTTATGGATTTTATTTATGAAAGTGATAACGTACTTCTTAATAAAACTCTTAACTTTGCGGCAAGGATTGTCAAACTTGAAAGGTATTTAAAAGATCAGAAAAATGAATATACAATATCAAAACAGATATTAAGATCAGCTACGTCAATTGGTGCAAACGCCTATGAATCCGTTTACGGTATAAGCAGAGCGGATTTTAATTCAAAACTGCATATATCATTAAAAGAAACAGCAGAAACCGAATATTGGATCAAACTGCTTTGTTTATCAGAATATATAAGTGAAAAAGAAGGCAAATCGCTATTAGACGATTGCATCGAAATCAAAAAAATACTTATTTCAACATTAAATACTTCTAAGCAAAACGACTGAATTTTCCGATTTTTATTCTTTATTCTTTATTATTTATTCTTTCTTCTTTAAACTCCTGAAAGGAGGCATCACTCTTGCCGACAGATAAAATCCAGTGGTTTCCCGGGCATATGGCGAAAACAAGGCGGCTGATAACGGAAAATCTGCCGTCTGTGGATATAGTCATAGAGCTGCTTGACGCAAGGATCCCGTACAGCTCAAAAAATCCGGAAATCAAAAAAATAATCGGCTCAAAACCGCTTGTTGCGGTGCTTAATAAATATACTCTTTCAGACCCGGACGCGTGCGGTATCTGGCGCAGCTATTACGAAAAAAACGGAGATACGTGTATTTTTACGGACTGCATCACCGGTTACGGGCTTGATAAGATGCGCGCCGCGATAAACGAAATACTTGCGGATAAAATAAAGCGCTATGAAGAAAAAGGCATGGCCGGCAGGCATATAAAGGCGATGATCGTCGGCATACCGAACGTCGGCAAGTCGTCTCTTATAAATAAACTCGCAAAGAATAAATCCGCAAAGGTGGAGAACCGCCCCGGCGTCACAACGGCAAAGCAGTGGGTCGCAACGTCGCTCGGTATCGATCTGCTCGATATGCC
>JAEEGW010000390.1 GCA_016280525.1 Clostridiales bacterium | reverse complement strand
TTTATGTATGTCGCATACGTCGCCGGGATATAAAAGCGGCTCGCCGCCGAACGTCATTACGGTCTTTATTTTATAAAATTCATTTACTTGCCGTATCGCTTTTATCACGGCTTGCGCGTTTATATGCTCTTTCGTGTTTTCCGGCTCGCCGTTCTGGCAGTGCTTGCACTTTCCCGTGCAGGCAAAAGTCATTACGACCTCTATCCTGTCAAGATTTTTCAGATACTTATTCAACTCTAAACTCATAACTTTAAACTTTTAACTCGGGAGGGGAAACCCCTCCCCTACAACGAATCAACCGATTATCCTTAATTCTTAATTCTTTACAGCTTCAGCACCGCTACGACTTCTTCTCCGTCCATTTCTCCGTTTTCTTCAAAACCGAACGACTGATAAAGCGCTTTGGCAACCGTGTTTTCCGGCTCGTATGAGATCTCGCAGTATTCTGCTTGTCCGCACGGGAACGTTCTTACAAAATCGAGCGCGAGCTTCATCGTCTCTCTGCCGTAGCCTCTTCCCTGATATCTTTTATCTATCATGATACGGCATATACTGTAATTATTTACAAGCGCGTTTGGCGGTGTATTGTCGTAAAACTCGTAAAACGCGCCCTCGTTATAGCAGACCATAAGAAAGCCCACTGCTTTTTTGCCGTTAAATACGGCAAACGGAAACGCTTTGCATTTTGTATCTATTGCCGCATAGGCTTGTATGATGCTTACGCTGTTTGAGCAGATAAAATCCTTCTGCTCCCTTTTTAATTTTAAATCAATAACGTCCCATACGTTTTTCGGGCCGATTTTCTCTAAGCGTATCATTATATTTTCCTTTTATTAAAATCATTTGAGCGGCGGCAGATCGTGTATATCGTAATTGTCGTAATATATCTCAAACGCCGTTTCCGTGTCACCGGAAAGCTCTATCAGAGCGCCCGCCTGAAACATCGTTGAAAGGGTGCCGGACGGCGCTTTCCACGATGCGTTTGAGACGACCTTCAGCTTTTCGTCATCCTGTGCGCTTGCTCTTAGAATTGATTCTGCTTTGAAAAGCAGCTCGCCCGTGGCTATGTGATAATCGCTTGAAATAATTGCTATCTGTTTTACTTTCGGATACTGCGTGGTAAGTATATCGTACGTGAATATAGCGTTCTGCGCGGTGGTAATCGACTTGTCCTCCACTATAACGCGCTTTTTATCTAATCCTTTTTCAATAAGCCATTTTGCCATTTCTCCGGCTTCCGTAGCGGATTCGTTTTCCGCCGCCGTTCCGCCGCCCGTGCAGACGACGTAACAGTTCGGATATTTTTTCGCGCTGTTTAACACAACGTTCAACCGCTGTATCAGCTCTTCGCGCATCGTGCCGTCCGGTTCAAGCTGAAAGCCGAGCGCAACGATGCAAAGCTCGTCCGTCTCCGGCAGTCCGTTTGGCAAAACGTCGTAATTGAGCGCAGCAGACGTGTTGACGGTCTTCCATATATCCATAATCTTTTCCCAGCGCGAGCCGAGATTTTTGTCTTTTACACTCAGTTCTTTCAAAAGCTCGTCAACGCGCGCGGAAGCTTCCTCTCCGTAATTGCCGTAATCCACAACGAGCTCTTCGATCAGCTTCTCTGCGCCGCCCGGCTCCGTTTCCGCGGAGCCGCAGCCCGCAAGAGCGAGCAGAACAAAAGCCGCCGCGGCTGCCAATACCCGTTTGATCATATTATATTTCATATTTTTCCGTCCTTTCTTTATCTTAACGCCCGGCCTCGCCGGACACCGCGTACGACGCGACAGAAGCGGCTATCGCACAGGCGATTTTTCTTTGATATTCTTCGTCCTTGAGCTTCAAAAGCTCCGCGGGATTTGACAAAAACCCGCATTCTATCAATATCGCGGGCACGCGGCACCTGTCAAGCACGAATATCTCAGACCCGGCAGGCTTTATCTGCCTTGTGTTCCCGGGCTGTATATACGTCCGCACGCATTCCTGCACCGCCTGCGCAAGTTTTTCCGACCGAGGGTCGTTTTTTGAATAGTACACCTGAGTGCCGCTGCACGTATCCTGCGGGAATTTGTTCTGATGTATGCTTACGAAAACGCAGTCTTTGCCGTCCGTCACCGCTACTCTCTGCTTCAGGTCGCTCATTTTCGCGGAGCCGCCCGAGCCGCCGCCGAGCATCACGTCGTCTTCTCTTGTCATAACGCACTCAAAGCCGAGGCTTGAAAGCATGGCGCAGACGTTTTTTGCTATATTCAAGTTAATATCTTTCTCGCACGTTCCGTCGGATGCGACCGCTCCTCCGTCCGCGCCGCCGTGACCCGCGTCTATCACTATCACGGGCGCAGATTTTGCGGACACCGCCTCGCTGTCTGCTATACGCGCCGTCTCTTCTCTCGTCATTCTGAGCGCCGGCGACGAAAAAATAACGGCGACCGCCGCAAAAACGGCGGCAAAAGCTAAAAACTGCGAGCAAAATTCTATAAAAAGTCCGGTTTGTGTTATCTTTTTCAAAGCGCGCCTCCGTATATCGTATCATTTAAATATATGAAGGCGCGTT
>JAEEGW010000389.1 GCA_016280525.1 Clostridiales bacterium | reverse complement strand
CTCGGGAGCGGGAAGTTCCGGAGGAAGTTCCGCGTTGCGGAGAGCTATTGAAGGAGCATAATCTGCATGCTCTATGTTGCATACGCCGGATACTACGTAATCGATATCAAGCGGTGTGCCTGAACCGAGAACGAAATGTCCGGTCTCGCCGATGTACACGTAATCAACCGTGTAAGTGCCGGCTGCGTATGCTTTGCTGAATTTTACCATGCCGTCGTCGTTGTGTACGAACTTCTGCTCAACGGATTCAAGCAGTTCGCCGTCTTCGTCATACAGGTCGACTCTCATAAGAGCGCCGGGAACGTTGTCTGCGAAGAACGCTGTGTAGATAGCGTCAAACGGCTCAACAGCATCAAAGTCGATGCATACGTTGCCTGTCGGCATGCCGCAGTTCGGGCCGGTCCAGAAACCGGTTGTATAAGTCGCTCTGTCATACAGCCACGTGAAGTCTTCCATGTACTGTACGTCAAAGTTGTAGGAGAAGAACTCAACGGGAGTTCCGTCCGCTGCAACAGCATAGAACGTTACGCTGTGTTCGCCGACTTCAAGAGCGGTATAATCGAATACGATCCAGTAGCCGAAGCCGTGCGCTATGCCGTTGGCCGCAAGTTCCTCAGCGCGGTCATAGAACATATTGTTTGCGTCTGTTATCGGGTCTCCGCCGTCTATAGCATATGCGAAGTATGCGATGTCTTCGTCTGCAAGAGCAGCCCAGCCCATGAATCCGACTACGTCGGCTCCGCAGTGCAGGTAAACTATACCCGTGCCGTCGTCAACGAACTTGTCAACGTTGCCGCTGGTGGCAATGAACGCGCCGTTCTTTGCATACCAGTCAAACGATTTGCCTGCAATGGTATGTTCAACAGCAGGAGCTCTCTCTATTACGACCGGAACGTCTACTACTTCAACATAGCTGCCGTCCGCCGCTTTGACAACGATGGTTATTGTATGTTCGCCTGCTTCAAGACCGGATACGTCTATATCTTCTATATCGAATCCGTTTGCAGTTGTCGCGTCGCCGCCAACCGCTGCCCAAACGTCGGATCTTTCCTGAATGTAAGCAGCGCTGCATACGGGATCGCCGCCGTCTATCTTATAACCCATGGAATCTATCGTGCTGTTGGCGATGAACGCCCAGCCGCGCAGACCTAAGGTGCTTATATCGCCTGTGATCGGGCAGTAATCAAGTGCGTTGCCGACGTCACAGAGCAGCTCTCCGTCAACCCGGATGGTGTTGAAGGACATGTTTGCAAGAGTTGCGGGGATGGCTTCTTCCGTTACAGTGAACGTAAGCGCGATCGGATAATCCGTACCGTTCTTGGCCTTGATTATCTGAACAGGTTCGCCTATATCGTCTATCGCAACTATATTTATCGTGTGTTCGCCGGGTTCGAGGTTTATAACGGGAACAGGTACCGCATAACCCTGCGCGCCGGGGAAGCCGGCACCGGCAAGCTCGGCGGCTCTTTCTTCAACGAAGAATTCGTTTGTATAAAGAGTACCGTCGATCATGTAGCCGAAACCTGTGATCGGGTTGTTGAGCTGTGCCCAGCCTCTGAAGTAGATCTCGGAAACAGAGCCTTTTACAAAGTCTATTGTCGGTCTGTTGGCGGGATCGTTGATCCATATGTACTTCGAGCCGGTGGCTATTTCAGCACCGTCATACTGGAAGTTGTCAAGTGCCGCTTGGCCCGTGCTTACGGACGGCTCGTGAGTGATCTCAGCCTTAAGCAGCGCGATCGCGGGACCGTTATCGGGATACTGGTTGTTGCATACGCCGCTTATGACCGCTTCGTTGTCCGTAGGTGTACCGGAACCGAGAACGAAGTGCAAACCGCCTGCAAACTCATACTGCAGCGTATATGTGCCTGCGGGGTATACCTTGCTGAAGAAGGTCGCCGCATACGAGTCGCCGTTGAAGGTCTGCGTTACGGTCTCAAGCAGAACGTCGTCTTCGTCATAAAGATTTACGTTGATGACCGCCGCATCGGGAGCAGCGCTTGCATACGCAAACTCAAATACTCCGTCAAACGAATCGGGCGTCTCAAAGAGTATCGTGATATCGCTTCCGTCCGGATAACCGCAGTTCGGACCGATCCAGTAGCCTGTGGTGTAGTTGGCGGGATCGAAGAACCAAACGGCTTCGTCATCCGCCGGGATTATCTGTGCGGGTATACCTGAGAACAGATTTAAAACGGACTGATCCGGGTCGTTCAGCTTAACGATTATATCGAAAGAGTTAGCGCCGATCAGGAGGTCCGCAAACGAACCGTCCATATCGTAACGGGTGGCGTGTTCGCCGCCGGCAGCTATAACGGCAGCCTCAGGTGTTCTGAGAGCGCCGTCAACAAACGTCTCAACGCCGTTTATTCTGTAGCCTATGGCAACAGCATCATAGTTATATCCGAACCAACCTGCTATATGGAAGCCCACGCACTCTCCGTGTCTGTGAACCGCGGGGGTTCCGCCGAGCGATCCGTCTGCATACCAGTAATTCCATGCATCGAGAGAGTTGCCTACGATCGCCGGAGCGGGAGGAGGCGGTTCTTCGCCGGGTGCAAGCTCCTGGGTAAACGTAAACGATTTACCGTATGCGACATCGCCGGCTTCGTTCCACGCTGCTATCGTGAACGTATGCTCGCCGAGGCCGACTTCGGAAACGTCTGCCGTAAAGACGTCTCTGCGCATATTGGGATAGGCGTTACCTGTCGCATCCAATATGCCCTGATCATATACGACGGAATCCGCAACCGGTACGGGATCTCCGTCGTCGATCTTGTAGCCAAATGAGGCCGGCATCTCGTTGTCAGCCAAGATGATCCAGCCAAATATGCCTATCGTCTCGATCTTGCCCTTGACTTCATTGGCTGCAAGCCATGCGTCAGCGCCGCCGTTGAACAACGCGCCGCCGTTGACGTAGATCCTGTCAAGCGATTCAATCGCAACAGAAGCCGCCGATACAAACGTACCGGTCGCAAGGGCAAAAACCATTGCAATAACAAGTATTGCTGCTAATAGTTTTTTCATTTCTTTCTCCTTCTTTGTTTTTTTGCCCTGTCGGAAACTACGCAGGGCTTTGGATAATAATAATATATCATTATTTTTAAGGTTTGTCAATACTTTTATACAAAAAAGAAATTAAAATAAAGGTGATTTTTATAAAAAGTGATAAAAAAATGCAATATATTGTTAAGACAAACAATATATTGTAAATAAAAACTTACCGGTCACGTCTTTTCGTAACCGGTAAGGTCTTTTATTTTATTTATTCTGTAATACTGGCCGCGCTTTACGCTTTGCTTACGGCTCTGAACAGAGCGACAACGTCCTTGTTGTTGACTTCTTCGTCGCCGTTTATATCGTAAAGTTCGTCATAAGGCGCGTTGCTGGAGGCGAATCTGAACAGAGAGACAACGTCCTTGTTGTCGATATATCCGTCACCGTTGACGTCTTTTGCGGTGACCTCGGGAACTTCTTCGGTCTCGGTCGGCTCTTCGGTCTCGGTCGGTTCCTCGGTATCTTCCTCGGTCGTTACTTCTTCTTCGGTAGTCTCTTCTTCGGTGGTCTCTTCCTCGGGCAGAGTCAGCGCGAGGTCGGCTTTAAGGAACTTACCGGCAAAGCCCTGGGAGTTGTCGCCGTGGTCGCCTACGAACAGCGTGCCGCCGCCAAACGCAACGTCGGAGAATGAAGATATATCTTCGCGTTCCGCATATTTAAGCTCGGCAACTTCGCTCAGATCGGCTTTGTTGAGAGCGTGTACGGAAGATTTAGCGCCGTCAAACGTTGATACGAATACGTAGTCGCCCGCTTCGCATACGCCGTAAGCTTCTCTTACGGCTGCTTCCGCAACTACTTCTTTGCCGTCGGGGGAGATCTTTGCAACATGGCTGCCCTTGCTGAAGCCGGACGAGCCTCTGCGGAACGAAACGTAAACGTAACCTTCTGCGTCTACGGCTATGTAGCTCATGTCTTTGTCAGCGTTGATTATGGAATAATCCATAACGCCGTTATCGCCGAATTCCGTGTAAAGCGTTATGTTTTCGGGATCCGTTACGTCGTAGCAGCGGATGCCGTCAGCATCGTAGCAGGCTACTGCGTAAAGCAGATACGTGTCGCCGAATTTCTGAACGGCAACGCCGTTTATACCGGTAGCGGCCAGGTTGAGGTTTTCTGTAAGGTGACCGATCTCTTCCATGTTTTCGTCAACGACGGCAACGGTTATGAAGCCTTTGTTGGCGTGGGTTATACCTACGTAGAGGTATCCGCGGTCGTCGCAGGCGAGACCTTTGCAGTATTCGTTGTCTGCGGAATCGCCGGGAACGTTGTGAGCCGGTTTGTAAGAGCCTGCCTGCTCAAGGTCGTTTTCAACGTCAAATCTGACGGTGTAGCGTCCGCCCTGCAGGAAGCCGCCGTAAACGTATTTTCCGTCAACGGAAGCGGTAAAACCTCTCATCTCAATGGCGCCGTTAACGTCGGCGGCATATACTTCACCGAGGGGCTCAAGAGTCGCGGCGGCGACAGCCTCGTCGTCAGCGCCGGCAAATACCGATACGGCCGCGATAAGCACGAAGACCGCGCATACTAAAACAGCTAAAAACTTTTTCAACTCAAAATCCTCCTTATGATTAATGTAAAAGTTTTAGGTCCTTTTAATTATATATCCTTGCCCTTGTTTTGTCAAGGTGTTTTTTCAAAATGATCACTTTCGAGCCGGGGCGGCGAGGGCTTCCGATATCCTCTCGTTCATTTTCGCGTTTTCCGCGTGGCATACCTGCTCTATGCAGACTTCTATCGCTTTCGCGTTGCTGCTGCCGTGGCCTTTTACGACCGTTTTGCGCGCGCCGAGTATGACGGAGCCGCCGTAATTCTGATAATTCATAAACTCTTTGAGCTCGGTAAACATCTTTTTCTGAAGCGCCGCGCCGAGCTTGTACTTCCAGCTTGAATAAATGCTCTTTTTAAGCATTTTCATAGTCTCCATAATAGAGCCTTCCATTGTCTTTATCAGCACGTTGCCGGAAAAACCGTCGCAGACTACGAGATCGCAGACGTTTGAGAGCAGCGCCCGCCCCTCCATGTTGCCGACGAAGTTTATGTTCGGCTCCGCCTGCAGTATGGGATATACCTCTTTTCTCAGCTTGTCCCCCTTCTCCGCTTCCGTGCCGACGTTGAGCAGCGCGACGCGCGGGTTTTCCATGCCGTACGCGCTCTGCAGATATATGCTTCCCATAACGGCAAACTGCCGCAGCATTTCGGGCGGGCAGTCGACGGTCGCTCCGCTGTCGCATATACCGACGATTCCGCCGTACATATTCGGCATAACGGGGCAGAAAGCCGGGCGCATGACGCCTTCAAGCCTTCCCACGCGCAGCGTAGCCGCGGCTATCAGCGCGCCAGTTGAGCCTACGGAGACCATGCCGGCGACGGTATCGTCCGTGCGGAGCAGGTCTATCGCCGCCATCATGGAGCTGTCGCGCTTTTGTCTTATGGCGTCCGTCGGCTTCTCGTCACAGCCTATAACAGCCGGCGCGTGGATTATTTGCAGCCTGTCCGCGTCAAAATCCTTTTCCTGAAGCTCCGCTCTTAAATTCGCCTCGTCGCCGGTCAGGATTATATAAAGATCTTTGTTTTTGGAAAGCGCCGAAAGCGCCCCTTCCACGTT
>JAEEGW010000388.1 GCA_016280525.1 Clostridiales bacterium | reverse complement strand
GAGAGCACGTATCTTTGAACTCTGTCTATTATCTCGTCCGGTACGTCGCCGTGTTTGATGTGCCCCCACCAGATAAGCACGTCCGTGTCGGCAAGCACCTCGTCGGTAAGACCGCATTCCGGCATATCGAGTGTCGCCGTGCGGACTTCAATATCGTCGCATCTGAGAAATCCGGCGATAAATTCGTGCAGCCCTCCGGGATATATCTTCATAATATTGGGATCGAGCTTTTCATGAACGTTTTCGTTCCAGACCGTTACTTTCATAATATCCTCCGCTTAGTTTATTTGTATATATTCTACCATAAAATTCGGAAATTGCAATATGAAAAAGCATTTTTTTAAATTTTTTCTGTTTTTTTTAAAAAACACTTGATTTTTTGATAAAAGTATGGTATACTGCATCCGCACGTGAATAAAAGCATGAGCAAACGGCTATGGAAAGATGGCTGAGTTGGTCTAAGGCGCACGACTGGAAATCGTGTAAGCGCTAATACCGCTTCCAGGGTTCGAATCCCTGTCTTTCCGCCACAAAGAGGACGCCAAAAGGCGTCCTTTTTTGCGGCGAAAAGAAAGACAGGGATTCGAAGGGGAGCGGTAGTGAATTGACTGTCCGGGGGACAGTCAAGAGCCGCGGAAGACCGAGCGCCGTCGAGGCGCGAGACCGAATCCCTGTCTTTCCGTAAAATCAAAAAGGACGTCGCAGACGTCCTTTTTGATTTTTCGCCAACTTCATAACAGGGATTCGAAGCAGCGTTAAGAAAACGCTCCGGGGGAGCGTTTTTAGCGGTGACCGAAGGATTTTGCAAGGCACCGAGAATGAAGTCTGTACTCATGCCTTGCAAAATCCAAGAAGAATCCCTGTCTTTCGTTTCAATTACATAACAGGGATTCGAAGCAGCGTTAAGAAAACAATATGAACCTATTGAAAAATTCATACTTTTCCGTTATAATAAAATCATCAAATCAGATATGAGGAGAAGAAATGTTTAATCCGATGAAAAAGAAAAAGTACGTGTTATATGGGGCGAGGCTGAAACGATACTTTATACATTATATCGTCTTCTGGGTGCTGATGCTGATGTTCTATATTTGTTCCTTTGGTTCATCCTTGTTAACTTTTTTTGTGCTTTTGGCAGTCACGGTTGCCGCGCTGATACTTGCAAAAATCATTACGTTTGATGAAGAACGAAGTATTCAGTTGACGAAGGAAACGGTCGAAGAGTTCCCTGCCGCTTCCGGCGATGAGCTCCGTAAAGCATATAAAAAACGCGTTGATCGGGAATTACGGTACGATGCGTTAGCTTTTTTGCTGCTTGCGGTCTTTATAGCTGTTTGGCTTTTAGTGGCTAAGCTGAGCGGTGCCTCGGACACAAACGTTATATTGTTCGGTTTTGGCGGGCTGACTGTCGCGCCGATCGCCATTGCGATCAGTCTTTTCATCATATCTTTCCTGCCGCGGAAAACGGATGCCGCTTCTGACACGCTGGAAAAATACATAAAGGAGCGGACCGAGCAGCCGGCGCTTTCCGCGCGGCTTGAGAAACCGGATTTGCGATTCTGCGGTCCGATTCCCTGTTTTATGGATCAGAGCGAAACACCGACGGTAGAATCGGTCTGCGCAAGCCTGAAGTCCATGGTGATAAGTACAGGCGTGACGGTTCTTTTGATAATAATCCGTGTTATCGGCTATAGCGTAGCGTTGCTCAACAGTATTTTATTCTGGCCTCTTTTATGGATCGTTCCTACTGTTGCGTTCGCATTTATCTTTTACTTCAAGCGTCGCAAACTTACAAGGAGGCGTATTTTGAATCCGATCAAAGCCCGGACGTACCGTCGGCTGATGAAAAACGGTACGCTGGTGAAGGACAGAGTACTTTCGGTACTGCCCGGTGCGGATGACGGTACCACGCTGGAGATATGCTTTGAAAGAGCCGGAACCGTACTGTGTACCTGTCCCTTCCTGGATGTTAGGAAGCTATTAAAAACGCGTGATCGGACTGCGTTTTTGCTGATGCTCGGAAAAAGCGTTCAGGGAGTATTTTTCGTAAAAGAGGAAGAAGTAAAGATTGATTATCAGTCGGAAATACACCACACCAAGCCTGCGGAACTGCCGCCTCTTGAGGAACGTCTCGCACGGATGGTTGACACCGGGGAATATCCTTCCGACGAACAGATCCGCGAGGCTGCGCTCACGCGGCTTGATGCGACGGATCCTGCCGTCATAAAGGCGTGGGCTGACGAAAAAGAAGCGCTGCGCGAGCTGAGCGGACGCTTGGCAGATCATACGCCTGCGGAAAGAGAGAGGAGCGATATCATATCCTTGAATATTACGGCGCGTATCAGCGGCACGGACAAGTACCGCGATCTGCGCAGAATGGAAAGTAAAATTCTTGAAGAAGGCATCACGCGGAAAGAGATCGTTGCCAAAAAGAATCTGCGTGTTCCGTTCCGCGCATATCTGCCGCTTATTA
Source organism: Clostridiales bacterium (assembly GCA_016280525.1). Lineage (GTDB taxonomy): Bacteria > Bacillota > Clostridia > Oscillospirales > CAG-272 > UBA1248. Next base: position 8,545 of record JAEEGW010000388.1, on the reverse strand, counting down.
TTGCCGCTGCCGCTCTTGTTGCCGTTATAGTTATCATACGACTGATTCAAAACAGAACAGGCGCGGAACTGAGCTGGGCATACGTTTTTACGAGCACCGTATCAGGTATTCTTTCCTTAAGGTTTGCGTCTGTACTGATCAATACGGTCAAAATCAAAAATCAATTCAAAAAGCTAAAGGAGGCATATAGGAATCCAGAGTTCTGGAGCGCAATGATAGAAGTTGAGAAATATAAAGCTTTTAATAAGCGCTGGGACGACGGGTGCTATAATGATCAAATCAAACATGAGAAGAAATAAGGAAATGACAGAGCTTTTAAACAAATTCGTAAACAAGTCAAAAGAAATATTAAAAGATAACCTTTGCGGCGTGTATCTTCACGGCTCTTCGGTTATGGGCTGTTTCAACCCGGTAAAAAGCGACGTTGATCTGATAGTTATCATATATGATAAAATGTCTGACGACGACAAGTGCGAGTTTATGAAAACGGTCGTTGAGTTAAATAATATCGCGCCGCCTAAGGGAATAGAAATGAGCATCGTCAGAAAAGAAGTCTGCGATCCGTTCGTTTATCCCACGCCGTACGAGCTTCATTTTTCAGCCGGACATCTTGACTGGTATAATGAAGATCCCGAGGAATATATCAGAGAAATGAACGGTACGGACAAGGACCTTGCCGCGCATTTTACGATAATACGCAACAGAGGCAAATGCTTATACGGTCTGCCGATAGAAGACGTTTTCGGTATAGTGCCGAAACGTGATTATTTTGATTCGATATGGTTTGACGTGGAAGAAGCGCGCGACGATATTACGGAAAACCCGCCGTACGTCATTCTTAATCTTGCAAGAGTTCTGGCGTACTGCAGAGAAGAGGCCGTCTTATCAAAAAAAGAGGGCGGAGAATGGGCGCTTTTAAATCTGCCGCCCGAGTTTCACAGCCTGATACAAAACGCGCTGAATGAATATACAAAAAATGAAAGCGTCGTATACGACGCGGGATTATCCGGTAAATATGCTGAATTTATGCTTAATAAAATTTCAGTGTTTGCTGTTGACTTTTATAAAGGTATATGATATAATTATCAAAAAAATCACAAAAATTCAAATTTAATTTTGGAATTTTTATTTACTTTTCACAAAAGATGTGATATAATAAAAGCGTAAGGAGAGATCTTTACAAATACCGAAAGAAAGGTAAGAGAAGACTATGAAAATTCTGGTAGTTGCAAAACAGGTCGATCTGACCGACGATCTCCGTGAGCTGTTTGACAAAAAACTGAAGAAATTTGACAAATTTTTCGGAGATCAGACGGAGGCTAAGCTGACGCTCAAGGAACGCAAGAACGGAGACAAGAAGCTTGAGCTGACTATCAACGTGAGCGGAACGCTGTTCCGTGCCGAGGAGACTGCGCCGACCTTCCAGACAGCTTTGGATTCTGCCATGGATTCGATCGAAAGGCAGATCAGAAAGCACAAGACGCGCCTGCAGAAGCGCATAAGAAACAAGGATTTTGCCGCTGCGACGGCGGACGTTCCGGAAGCGGAAGAAGAGAAAGAGTTTGACATCAGAGTCAAGGAGTTTGACATCAAGCCCATGACGGCTGAGGAAGCTATCCTGCAGATGAACCTGCTCGATCACTCATTCTTCGTATTTGAAAACGAGGCGTCCGGCAAGATCAACGTTGTATATAAAAGAGAAGGAAACAGCTACGGTTTGATCGAGCCTGTCAAATAAAATACGGTTGCAGATCGGGGCTGTCGCGGTTGCGATAGCCCCTTTGGATTGAATTGAAGAACAAAGAATAAAGAAGAAACAATAAAGAATAAAAAGATGGAAAATTTGATCAAAAAAATGACGCTTGAAGAAAAGGTCGGGCAGTTGTTTTTAGCGCACTGTCCGGCGGAGGGAGCGGAGGAGCTCGTCTCGCGTCTGCACTTAGGCGGTCTTTTGATGTTCGCGCATAATTTTGAGAACAAAGACCCGGGATCCGTTAGAGAATTTACGGAAAAATGCAATAAAGAAGCGAAAATACCGCTTCTCATCGCCGCGGACGAAGAGGGCGGGACCGTCGTGCGCATAAGCAAGTTCAAGCAGTACAGAGCCGAGCCGTTCAAATCGCCGAAAGACATATATGAACAGGGCGGTTTTGACGCCGTTTACTACGAAGCTAAAGAAAAAGCGGAGCTAATGCTGTCAATGGGCGTAAACTACGATTTAGCGCCCGTCTGCGATTACACGGATGACGACAGCAAATACATAGCGAAGCGCAGCTTCGGTCATACGCCGCAGATGTGCGCCGAGTTCATAAAAACAAGTGTTAAAGCTATGACAGAAGCCGGACTTTGCTGTTCGTTAAAACATTTTCCGGGGTACGGCGGCAACTCCGACACGCACATGGGAATGTCGACCGACGTCAGAGCTCTGTCCGAATTTGAAACAAAAGACCTTTTGCCGTTTGAAGCGGGTATCGCCGCCGGCGCGCAGAGCGTTATGGTGTCTCACAACATTGTAAACTGCTTTGATCCGGACTTTCCCGCGTCGCTTTCGTACCCGATACACGCGTATCTGCGTGAAAAAATGGGTTTTGACGGCGTTATAATAACGGATTCTCTGACTATGAACGCGATAAGGCAGTTCACGAACGGCGCCGACCCGTGCGTGCGCGCGCTGCTGTGCGGAAACGATATGATAATTACAGCGCTGTTCGAGGAAGGATATAATCATATCTGCGAGGCGGTAAAGAACGGTATCGTTCCCGAAGACGTGCTTGACGGCGCGGTTTGCAGAATACTTGAAATGAAACGCAGAATAGGTCTTGACATATAAATAATTTAGTGATAGAATAGAATAAATAAATGTCTGGAGTTTTAAAATGAGCTACGCTGATAAAGTGTTTATAGAAAACGTTACGGATATAATGGAGCACGGCATCTGGGATACCGACCTTGACGTACGCCCCAAATGGGACGACGGCACGCCGGCGCACACCGTTAAAAAATTCTGTATAGTAAACAGATACGATCTGTCAAAGGAGTTCCCGATACTCACGATACGCCGCACGTTCATCAAATCCGCGGCGCAGGAGCTTTTGTGGATATGGCAGAAAAAATCAAATAAAATATCGGAGCTTGAAAGCCATATCTGGGATCAGTGGGCGGACGAGAACGGGACGATAGGCAAAGCGTACGGCTATCAGCTCGGAATAAAACATAAGTACAAAGAAGGTATGTTCGACCAGGTCGACAGAGTTTTATACGATTTGAAAAACAACCGCGCGAGCAGACGTATGATAACGAACATATACAACCACGCGGACCTGTCGGAAATGGCGCTTTATCCGTGCGCTTACAGCATGACGTTCAACGTTTCCGGCAACAAGCTCTGCGCCATACTCAATCAGCGCAGCAACGACATGCTCGTCGCCAACAACTGGAACGTTGCGCAGTACGCGTTGCTCGTCATGATGTTCGCGCAGGTGTCAGGTCTTGAGCCGGGCGAATTCGTGCACGTTATAGCCGACGCGCATATCTACGACAGACATATACCGATAGTGAAACAGATAATTCAGAACGAACAGAAGCCCGCGCCGAAGCTTATACTCGATCCGGATATAAAAGACTTTTATCAGTTCACCAAAAACAGCTTCAGGCTGGAAAATTACGAATATACGGATCTTGACTGCAAAATACCCGTAGCGGAATAAGGAGAAAAAAATGCTCAAACTTATTGTTGCCGTAGCCGACGACTGGGCGATAGGATATAAAGGCGATCTGCTTGCAAGGATATCCACGGACTTAAAAAGATTCAAAGAGATCACAACGGGCAACGCCGTTATAATGGGTTACAACACTCTTTTATCTCTGCCCGGGGGCAAACCGCTGAAAAACAGGGAAAACATAGTTTTGTATCCCGACGAGATAGAAATAGAAGGCGCGACCGTCGTCCACAGCCTGGAAGAAGCGGTCAAAGTATCAAAAAAGATAAAAGACAAGGACGTTTTCGTAATCGGCGGCGGCTCGGTCTACAACCAGCTTCTTCCGTACTGCGACACCGCGTACATAACGAAAATAGACAAACATTATGAGGCGGACACGTTTATCCCGAATCTTGACGAGATGCCGGAATGGAAAGTGGAAGAAGAAAGCGAACAGTACTACGATACGGACGGAACGCCTTACAGATACGTAACGTATAAGCGTGTAAGAAGACGCTGCAGAAAAAAATAAAAGATTGATTTTTACATAAAATGAGCAGGAAATTAGCAATAGATCTGGGAACGTCCACGATACAGATATATACGGAGGGAAAGGGCGTTATCTTAAACGAACCTTCCGTTATAGCGGTGGACAAATATCTGAATAAAGCGACCCTCGTCGGGCGTGAGGCGGCGGAGCTTTTCGAGCGCGAGCCGGAGGGAATGGAAGTCGTACGTCCGATAAGAGACGGCGTTATAAGCCGTTTTAACCACACGGTCGTCATGCTCAAGCGGTTTTTGAAAAAGAGCTACGGAAGAACTTTGCTTCCGCCGGAAGCCGTCATCGCCGTGCCGAGCATAGTGACGGACGTTGAGGAAAACGCGGTAAGAGACGCCGCCGTTTCCGCGGGACTCAAAGAGCCGTTTCTTATAGACGAGCCCGTTGCAGCGGCGATTGGCGCGGGGATAGACGTAACGTCTGATCGAGGACACATGATAGTCGATATAGGCGGCGGCACGACGGATATAGCCGTTATCTGCTCGGGCGGAGCGGTACTGTCCTCGTCTGTGCGCGTTGCCGGAGACGAAATGACGGCGGCGATAATCAAATACGTAAGAAACAAGTACTCGCTGCTTATAGGCGAGCGCACGGCGGAGGAGGCGAAGATCGCCATCGGCTCCGTATGGCGCAGAAACGACGTACAGACGATAACCGTAACGGGCAAAAATCTTAAAACGAGGGCGCCGCTTCTTATAGAGCTTACCTCTTACGATATGACGGAGGCGCTTTTAGAGCCGGTCACAAGGCTTATTGAGGAGATTTGCGCCGTTATTGAAAAAACGCCGCCGGAGCTCGTTTCCGATATTGCGGAAAACGGCATAGTCATGACCGGAGGCGGCTGTCAGATATACGGACTTGACAAGATGATAAGCAGCGTGACGGGGCTGCCCGTCAGAGTGGCGGACGATCCGACTTTGTGCGTAGTCATAGGCGCGGGCAAGGCGGACAGCGCAGGCCTTTCGCCCGTAAGACACAAATACAGAAAATAAATAACCGGAAGGGAGTTATATATGAAAAAAACACTATGTATTCTGTTGAGCTTGTTGTTTATTGCCGGAACTTTCGTAGCGTGCACGGAAAAACCGGTTGAGACGACGCCGGCAACGGAAGCGGAAACGGCGACTGAAACCGAAGAAGTTACGGAAGAAGCCGAGAAGACTAACGCGGACGTAGCAAGAGAGTATCTCGCTAAACTTCCGCAGACGAATTACAACCGTACCTTCAACGTTTTGTGCATGGCGGGCGTCGGCAACTCCGAAAAAGAGATCTGGGCGGAGGAAGCAAGCTCCGAGCCGATCCAGGACGCCGTTTTCAACAGAAACACGGCAATGTATGACACTTTTGGCGTGACTATCACTAAAAACGCGGTGACGGCCGTTTCCACGACTGCGATGAACGACAACAAATCAAACGCAAAATCGTACGATCTGATAATGGCAAACGGACCGGATACGGGCGCTCTTGCTCAGGGCGGTTATCTTTACAATTTCCTTGACCTTAAAGATTATATGAATCTCGACCAGGAATGGTGGGATCCCGGCACGCTGCGCGACTGCGCCATAAACGGCAAGGTCTACTTCATGAACGGCGATATAAACATACTTGACAACGACGTAACGTGGATAATGCTGTTCAACAAGAAGATGATAGCGGACAACGACCTGGAAGAACCGTATCAGCTCGTTAAAAACGGCACGTGGACTCTTGATAAATTCTACGAATACGTAAAAAAGGTATCTAAAGACGAAAACGGCGACAGCAAGTACGATGAAAACGATATCTACGGCTTCCTCACGACAAACGGCGGCGGCTTAACGAACTTCCTTTATACGAGCGATATAAAGACGGTCGATCTTATAGACGGAGAACCGACTGTCGTTATGGGCGACTATCAGGAAAAGATAATGGACCTTCTGACGTACTGCAAAAAGCTGATACACGACGATAACTATACGTGGATATCATTAAACAAACCGGAACAGACGAGAGACATGTTCATGAACAACCAGGGCCTGTTCTATTCGGAAGTTTTAAGCTATATAGTAAACTTAAGCGATATGGATTCGCCGTACGGCGTTTTGCCCACACCGAAATATGACGAGGCGCAGGAGCATTACAGAACGCACGTTGACGGCGTCGGCTCCATGATAAGCATACCTTCAAACGTTGACAAACCGCAGGAAACGGCTTACATCATAGAGGCGTTCGCGCTGTATTCGTATCAGTATCTGACGCCGGCTTACTACGAGGTAACGCTGAAGAGAAAGAAAGCGAGAGATTCAGAATCGTTTGAGATGATAGATATAATCCTTCAGTCCCGCGTATACGACATAGGTTATATTTATTCAAGCGTAGGCCTGTCAAACGTTTTCAACAACCTTGTGGCGTCAGGCAGCACGGAATTTGCGTCAAAATACAAATCCGCAAGCAAAAAAGCGGAGAAAGCCATAAAGAGCATTGTAAAACAGTACAGTAAGATTTAAGATCAAAAAATAAGCCCGGCGATATTTCGCCGGGCTTTAAATTTTTTTATTATTTTTATTTACCTACTTTACAAAATACATACTTCTATGATATAATACAATTGAGATAATATTAGGAAAGGAGGAGAAGTATGAAAAAGCTGTTAGCGGCGGTTCTTATCATCATAAGTCTGTCCGTGCTTTTTGCGTTCTCTGCAAACGGCGAAGACGGCGTGACATACACGCTTGCCGAAGACGGCAAGTCTTATATACTTTCCTCCTATTCCAAAAACGAAGCGGAGGTAAGAATACCGCGCGAGTATAAAGGTCTGCCCGTCGGTACGATAGCGTCCGGCGCGTTCTCCGGCAATATATCAACGTATAAAATAGTTATACCGGACAGCGTGAAGACGGTAGAAGACGGCGCGTTTTCCGCAATGCCTTCTTTATACGAATTTGAAGCGTCCGGAAATTACGTATCAGTCGACGGCGTGCTTTTTACCTCGGACAAAAAAACGCTTGTAAGATACCCGGAGGCGCGGACCGGCGAATATAAGATACCGCAAAACGTCAAAGTCGGCGCGTACGCTTTTTCAGGCAGCCGGCTGACGGAAGTCGACGCGGCGGGTATGACAGCAGCCGGACGGTACGCGTTTTATCTGTCCGATATAAAAAATATAATTTTATCGTCATCGCTTACGTCAATAGGCGCTCACGCGTTTGAAAAAAGCGCGATAGAAAAAATAACCGTCCCCGGCGCTGCTTCCGTATCGGAATACGCTTTCGCCTGCTGTGAAAAACTCGTTTACGCGGATATTTCCGCCTCCTCGCTTGACGGGGTGGGAATATTTTTTTCCGATACTTCGCTTATCGCCGTGTCATTCCCGCAGAATCAGACGGCCATACCGGAACTTACTTTTGCAGGATGCACCGCGCTTCGCACCGCGCCTATCGGCAAAAACGTAAAAACCATAGCAAGCAAAGCGTTTTACGGCTGCGTTGACCTTGAGCACGCATCGTGCGGCGGCGCGTCGTACGGAAGCGATACGTTCGGTCTGTGTGACAAACTGACGCCGGATAACGTCGCTTTTACCGCGCTGAAGCAGATAAACGCGGAAATAACTTTAAAAGTAGGTGAAACCTATACGCCGGCAGACACGGGATACGATCTTTATACCGTGTCGTCAAACGTGCGCGTTGAGGACGGCGCGGTGACCGCCGTATTCGAGGGCGAGGCGGACGTTTACGCCGTTTCCCGCCGCGGAGGAGACTGCGCGGTGCTGAAAATAACCGTTTCGGACGGCGCGGCGGTCATAGAATCCGCTCATCCATACGAAAAAGGCACGTTCAGATACACTTACACCGTCCCCGGAAATCCTGAGCGCATAGCCGTCACGTTTTCGTCCTCGGATATGCTTTCATCCGCGGACGCGGTGAAGATACAGGATAAAAACGGCAATCTTTACGGCACGTACTACGGCGGCTCTTTAGCCGGAAAAACGTTATTCATTGACGGAGATACGGTTGAGGTAACGCTCGTTTCAATAACGGCGGGCTCATACGGCTTCCGCGTATCGGCTGCGTGTCCGGTCGCGTCTTTGCCGGCGGTGCGTAAAATAACTCTGCCGCAGACGCTTACGCTGCAAGTCGGAGGATCCTTAAAACTTTCCCCGGCAATTACGCCCGCGGACGCGTTCCCGGCGGAACTGCTTTATATAACTGATAACGCAAATACAGCCGGCGTCACAAGCAGCGGCACGGTATACGGCGTGTCCGAAGGCGAGACGGATATAACAGTATATTCCGCGTTTTACGGAGTATTC
>JAEEGW010000387.1 GCA_016280525.1 Clostridiales bacterium | reverse complement strand
TTGAGATTCGGGAACGGATTGACGTAATACATAAAGTCCGTCGTATAATCCCATACAAACAGGTTCTTGCATATCTTTGACCACGCTTCTATATCTTCCGTGAACGCTTTGTTCGCCTCGCAGTCCGAGTCGAGCGGATGGCTGAAACAGCATTCTATTGAGCACAGACGTATTATCACGTTGTCTTCGGGTTTTATGTTTTTCGGCGCTTTTCTCGTATATCTGTACGCGAGAGTATCTACGTATACGTCCGGGTAATCGTCTTTTATATCGTTCGCTATCCTGTTTACGAACGTCAGAAGCGAGCCCATTGGCGTGCCTTCTTCCTCGTCTATCTTTTTGCAGTTCTCACACTGGCAGCCGAGACCGTTCGGATAAGAATCGTTCTGCGATACCGAAACGATCTTTGCCTTTGGGTTTTCATTAAGATATTTTCTGACGTTTTTCAGCACTTTTTCGTAAACGGCCGGGTCCGTCAGACACGGCTGGGAGTTCGGCGCTTTATCCGTGTCGGCAAGATACGGCAGACTGTGGACGAACGGTCCGGCGTAAGTATACGAATCGCTGTATCCGCTCATATTTCTGTTCACCGCGCCGTTTATCTTCAGCTTTGCGGCGAACGCGGGGGTGAAAGTATCAAACCAGTACGGGTCGCGGTATATGAGTTTCGGAGAAAATGATTTGATCGTATCCGCAGGGATATCGATGCTTTTTGCGAACTTGACCGTCTCGAAAGTTGAAGAATAAAACCTGCAGCCGACGTAATCTTCAAGGAAAGAATAAACGCCGTATAAAGTGCCCGTTTCCGTGCTGCCGGTGATATAAAGCCTGCCGTTGTCAAAACAGATGAGATATCCGTTGTTTATCAGCTTTTCGCGCTCCGCTCTAATTTTTTCGGTATCGCGGTCCGTGACGCCTAAGCAGATCTCATGCCCGCTTTTTTCTTCCGCTTCATCAAGAGTTATACCGGTCGCCGTTTGAATATAAGACATAAAATCGTTTTTTGCGCGTTTGAGTACGGATTTTGCCGCGGCGCTGTCATAAACGACCTTGTATTCGCTTACGTCAACTCCGTCTATCGTCAGTTTTTTAACGTGCGCGCCTTCCCATTTCATTTCAGTATTCTCCTCCGTCACTGCTTCCGTTTCTTCTTCCGTCTGTATTTCAGTTTCAGCCGCTGTTGTCTCTTCTTTCGTCTGTATCTCCGCCGTTATTTCATCCGCCGCCGTACACGCGGACAGCATCAGCATAACACAAGAAAGGATCATACATAATATCCGTTTTATCATAACGACACCCTATGATTCGTTAACCAGTTTTCCCGTCATATGCTCAATTTTAAGTTCAAGGCAGCATACTGCCGGAAAAGATTTCGCTATTTCTTTTCTTATGTATTCTTCATCGTCTGTGAATTTCTTTGCGATATTTCTGCATATCATCATTTTTTTGTCTTCATCTTCGATTATGCTGATACGCCCGAAAACGACTACGCTGTTTATATTCAAAGCCCACTCGCCCTCTCTTACGTACCCCTGATCCGTTACGCAATAGCTCACCTTGTCACAAGCGGTCACGGCATCTATCTTATGACCGGTTTTCGCGCAATGAAAATATAATGCGTTATCTTCTTCCGAATACCAGTGATCGAGCGGGATTCCGTAAGGATAACCGCCGTCACCTATCATCGAAAGAACGCCCCTTTTCTGTTCATTGAGTATACGTATACATTCTTCTTTGCTTATCTGCTGTTTGTACCGTCTCATTTCTCTGAACATAATTTTATCTCCGTTTCAATAATGCGTCTTCTAAAAAGCCTCGATGATATACCGGGAGGCTTTATTACGGCTTTGGCCGCAGTATAAAGATCATATACACAAAACCGGTGTTCGCCTCATCCACCGCAACCCGCGAGCCACCAAAAACTCGTGCCTCGTTTTCGGGGAACCCCGGCGCAGGCCCCCTCATTCGAAGAATGACGGGAGGGGCCGAGGGATTCCCCTTTGCGAACATAGTGAGCAATGGGGGTTCCGTAGGGGACAGGGGGGTAGACGAGCTTTGCGCCGCCGGGGGGCGGATGAAGCAAAGCGAAGAAAGCGCAGCGGTCGAAAGAAATCAAGCACAGTCACGGCAGTGACGCGCCGATTTCTTCGGGCACCGCAAGCGAGGTTCGTCGCCCCCTCAATCTCGTCAGAGATTGTGGGAGGGGACAGGGGGGTATGGGGGGTGGCACGGCTTTGCCGTGCCTTGAGGGGTGGGAACCCACCATAATTCGTCCCGAAGGGACACCGGTTTTTATTCTTTCTTCTTTATTCTTTATTATTTAAGTCGGGCGATCAATGATCGCCCATACGGTTATTTTATTGTCTCAAACTTCAGTACGCTCGTATTGCCCGGGTTTCCTCCGGCTATGCCGCCGGTTATGACTATGACGTCGCCGGGTGCGGCGAGTCCCAGGTTCTTTGCGCTCTGCGCGGCGTTATAGAACATTACGTCGGTTGACTGGAATTCGTCCGTCATTACCGGGTAAACGCCCCATGATAAAGACAGCTGTCTCCACGCTTTTTCGTGGTTTTTCGTCGTCAGCGCGAGTATCAGTTTAGGCGTTCTGAAACGTGAGATGAATCTCGCCGTCTCGCCGGACAGCGTGCACACCGCTATAAGCTTCGCGTCAAGGTCGATAGACAGAGCGCAGGCGGAATGTGATATGGCGTCCAGTTCGTTTTTGATCTTGAATTTTGAGACGCGGAAGCGCTCCGCGTAGTCTATATCGTTTTCCGCGGCAACGGCTATCCTCGCCATGGCTTCAACGGTCTGAACCGGATATTTGCCCATTGCTGTCTCACCGGAGAGCATTATCGCGCTCGTACCGTCGTACACGGCGTTCGCAACGTCGGAGATCTCCGCTCTGGTGGGGCGCGGCTTGCTTATCATCGATTCAAGCATTTCCGTCGCGGTTATGACGCGCTTGCCTTTGAAACGGCAGGCGGTTATCATTGATTTCTGTATCGCCGGCAGATGCTCGAACGGTATTTCAACGCCCATGTCTCCGCGGGCGACCATTATACCGTCGCTCGCGTCGATTATGCTGTCTATGTTGTCCACGCCGGTCCTGTTTTCTATTTTGGCTATAAGGTCGATTCCGTCTCCGCCGTGCGCTTTCATAAAGTCGCGTATCTCGTTTAAATTATCCGCGTACGATACGAACGAGCAGGCGACGAAATCCACGTCGTTTTCTATGCCGAAGATCAGATCTTCCTTATCTTTTTCGGACAGATACACCTGGTTCAGCACTTTGTTCGGGAACGCCATGCTCTTTCTGTTGCTGATCTGACCGCCGTACGTTATAGTCGTTATGACGTCCGTGTCCGTCGTTTCTTCAACGCGGCATACGACGAGGCCGTTATTGAGCAGTACGGTATCGCCCGGCTCAAGTTCTTTTGCCAGATTTTTATACGATACGGAAACTCTCGTATTGTCACCGATTATATCCTCGGTCGTGAATACGAATCTGTCCCCTTCGTTCAAGGTCACGGGCTGATCGTCCTTGAACACGCCTATTCTGTATTCCGGTCCTTTGGTATCAAGCATTATGGCTACGGGCATTCCAAGCTTTTCTCTTGCTCTTTTTACCGTGTCCATCATGGCTTTGTGACTTTCGTGCGTGCCGTGTGAAAAGTTGAATCTCGCGACGTTCATGCCGGCAAGTATCATCTTCTCTATAGTCGCTTCATCCTCGCACGCCGGTCCTATAGTACAAATAATTTTTGTCTTTTTCATATTAAAATCCCCCGTGTTTTTCTTCTGCGTATAATTATAGCAGAAGAAAATAAAAAAATCAATAATATTTCACTTTTTTTCATTTATATTTGCTTAAAATACTTGATTTTATCTGTATTATCTGTTAGAATATAAAAAAATGT
>JAEEGW010000386.1 GCA_016280525.1 Clostridiales bacterium | reverse complement strand
TTAACCCTTCCGATATAGGAAAGGTTTTTATTATTCAGCTAAATTGCTCGCTTACGCTCGCAGCTAAATTGAAGTCTTACGACTTCAGCTAAATTGAAAACCACAGGTTTTCAGCTAAATTAAATTCGCCTTTAAGCTCGCGTCAGCGAATTTAGCTTGCGACAGCAAATTTAGCTATGCGGAGCATAATTTAGCTCGCCGCCCGCGGCGAATTTAGCTGCGTTGTACTTCCTTACGAAGTACAACGCTAGCGGCAGTTTTTTTATTTGAATATTCTCTCTGTTGCTTCATATAATCCGGTCTCTCCGCTCTGCGCCGGCGGGATCTCCACGTTTTCAGTATCGTTAAACAAAAGCTCGAACGAAAACGTTTTTTTGTCGCCTTTTACCGTGAAATTGCCGCTTCCTTTATACGTCAGCTTCTTTTCCCCGTTGAACGACAGGTCAAGTTTGCAGCCGTTTATCACATTTGCGTTTTTCGTCGCGCGCAGCTCAAAGCCTATGTTTCCACTCTTGTACGCGCTCTCCGCCGTGCCGTCGAAATACGTTATCTCGTCTCCGTTTGATATGCGTATATTATACGTGTCGGACATACCGGTGCGTCTCGTCTCGTACGCCGCCGTTATCTCTTTTCCGCCGACAGTCGCCGAAAATTCAAGCTCCGTGTAGGACTCCGTCTGCGCGCAGATATACCTTATGACGTTGTCTGTGAATTTAAGCCGCGCCGCGACCGCTTTTCCGTTATAAATATACCTCTGCCAGACGAGCTGACCGGTACTGTCTTTCACTGCGTTTTCAAGGCTTTCCATGACTTTATCAAACAGCTGATCGGCGCTCTCTTCCCTGTCGTGGAGCAGGCCGTAAAAGCCTAAAACGTCCGTTATATACCGCTTTGCTTCCGCGTCGTTTTTCACGGCGTTAAAAGCTTTATTGAACGCCGGAAGATATTTGTCGCGCTCGAGCTTGAGCGTCACGCGGTCCGTCTCGACGTCGTCCTCCGCGGCTCTTATGCTGTCCGGCGCGGTCTCGTAATCGCTATCGTCCGTAGCCTCTGCAAACGCCTTGATAAAGACGTCAACGGCTTTCTGCAAAGCCTTTTTATCCGCTATGCTTCTGACGGTTTGACCGTTTACGGAAAGTCCGTTTGAGAACAGCACGGTGTGGTCTTTTGCGGATACGCTCCACGCGCCGGTCGCGGCGTTATAAGACGAGGTGAGCTTCGTATGCGCGGTCTGCGCTCCGTCCTCCGTCATATACGTGTATTCCGCGTCGTCCTCGGCGGTCGACGATACGGACGGTTTAAGCGCGTTTTTCGAGACGCTTTCCGCGTATGCGCACAAAAGCTCCGATATGACCGTGGGCGAGGAAAACGCGTCCTTGCCCTCCGGCTTCTTTTCCGAGCACGCGCAGAGCGAGCCTAAACACATAGCGGTCAATATTATAAATACCGTTATTTTCTTCATTAAATCAAAACTCCACTTCTTTCTTTCAGGGCGGCCAGCGCGCATTCGCTGTCCGATCTTCGCTCGTACAAAACGCCGTTTATCCTCTGCGTCGTCTCGTCTCCGACGCCTAAAACAAGCACTACGGTCTTGTCCTCCGCTTCCTTTACGGCGGTGGTGACGGCAAGCTCTCTGTCCGGGATGACCGTATATTTCGCCTTGCCTTCCCTTATGCCCTCGGCTATCTGCTCCGCTATCGCGTACGGGCTCTCATAGTCCGGATGCTCCGAGGTTATATACACGAAATCGCTGTATTTTCCCGCTATTTTACCGAGAGCGTAGCGCCTTACCTCCGCCTTGTTTCCGACCGAGCCGAAGACCGAAACTATCTTATATCCCGGGTATTCTTTGAGCACGTGCGAAAACAACAGCTCAAACGACATGGCGTTGTGCGCGTAGTCCACTATGGCGACAACGGAGTTGTCCGGCGTGCCGTAAGTTTCCATTCTGCCGGAGACGGACGTCTCGGCAAGCGTTTCCCTGATAGTCTGCACGTCTACGTTGTACGGCAGCGTTGCGGCGACCGCCGCGGCGGCGTTCGCGACGTTGAAAAATCCGGCGATTTTCAACGAAAATTCGCCCTCAAAATGCGGCGTTTTAAGCGAAAAAACGGTCTTTCCGTCCGCTTTTCTGACGTTATAAAAATACACGTCGCAGTCGGGCGTTGACCCGAAAGTCACGACTTTTTCGCAGGCGGACGCGGCGGACAGAACTCTTTCAAAATGCTCGCAGTCGCGGCTTATGACAGCCGTTTTGCATTGAGAAAATATCTTTAATTTTGAGCTGAAATAATCTTCAAAATCCGGATGCTCGACGGGTGAGATATGGTCTTCTCCGATGTTCGTGAAGACCGCAGTATCGAACTTTATACATCTTACGCGGTGGTATTTGAGCGCCTGGCTCGACACCTCGCAGACTACGTCTTTCAGCCCGTTTTCACAGCAGTTATAAAGAATCCTCTGCAGGTCTATCGACTCCGGCGTGGAGTTTACGCTCTCCTCCGCCGTCACGCCGTCAAACGTCTGTACGGTCGAGATAAGACCGGCGGGCGCGGAGCCGTGTTTTTCAAAATAATTATCAAGCAGCGCCTTTATGAAATGCACCGTGGTCGTTTTGCCTTTCGTGCCGGTGACCGCCGTCAGACGCAGCTTTTTCCACGGCGAGCAGTAGTACGTATCGGACAGCTCCGCCAGAGCGGCGCGCACGTCGGACACGAGGATATACGGGATATCCGCGCCGTAATCTTTTTCCGAAACATAACATACCGCCCCGCGCGAAACGGCGTCGGCCAAATACTCGGGTTTGAAATGATTGCCCTTGCAGACGAACATTGAGCCGGGCACGGCTTTTTTTGAGTCACAGCACAAAAATCCGATTTTGCCGTCAAGGCTGCCGCCGTGACCCGTTACAAGTCCGGCATTCTGCAGTCTTTTAAGATAATCGTCAAAAGAGTATAAAACGTCCATAACACACACCTTTTAATTTCATTAACCGAATTATAACCGAAAAATAATAAAAAATCAACCGCATAACACATATAATCTATTGAAATATGTAAAAAAATATGGTAAAATAAGAGCAATAAACGATATGGAGGCAGTTATGGAACAAT
>JAEEGW010000385.1 GCA_016280525.1 Clostridiales bacterium | reverse complement strand
TCACAATACCCATAACGAACGGATGCTGTACCGCCGCCCAGTTGATGATCCCGCCGAGCCAGGACATGAACGCCGAAACGGGCGGGCCTATGAGAAGCCCTATCGCCGAGCCGGCGGCTATCGACACAAGCGGCGTTACAATAATATCAACTTTCGTCTTTCCGGATACGAGCCTGCCGAGCTCAATTCCGACGTACGCGGCGATAAACGCGCCGAGCGGCTCGCCCGGGGAGCGCAGATTTATAAGCCCGGCATCCGTCAAAACCGTGCCGGCTATTATCTGCGAGGCGTACGCGCCCACCATACCGCAGACAGCCGCGGATATGGTCACGAGCGGTGACTGCTTGTATTTTATGGCGACGCCCGCGCCTATGCCCGCGCCCATCACGAACTGCGCCGTCTTGCCGACGAGGACTATAAGCTCGCCGACTTTGCCCGGTATATACGAGCCTATCTGAGCTATTATCGTTCCTATTATAAGCGTGGCGAACAGACCCGTCGCCATTCCCGACAGACCGTCAATAAACAGCCTTTTTAAATATTCTTTTACTTTTTTCATATCATACCTCGTTTTTTGCTAGTCTGATTATACTATTTTTTTCTCAAAAAGTCAAGCGTGTATTTTATCATTTATAAATAAAAAACTGTTGACAAAGTAAATATACTTTGATATAATATAAAGCGAACGCAACAAAACAGCGGGAGGATAAAGCTTCTCCCGAAGTCAGAAAGGAACTCAAAATGAAAAAAATCATTTCCGTAATGCTTCTTTTGTGCATGATAGCAGCCTGCGCCGCGTCGGTTACGGTCAGCGCGGCAAGCGACGTAAACCCGTCGGATCTAACGTTTGATCCGTCCGCTGCAAGCTATTTTTCATCTGCTAACAGCACGACGGTAAGCGTTGTTGAGGACGATACGGAGGCGGGATATTCCGTTAAGCTCGAGCTTAAGTCTCCGTATACCGATCCGTACGTATATTTCAATTACAGATCGTATTTGAGAGCGCTCGGACTGCTTTCCTCCGCACCGAAAGCAGACGACGTGAAATACGTTATATTTAAAGTAAAACCCGAATTCTGCTCAAACAACGTGTTTGAGATATTCTACTGCAGCAACAAAGGCGTCGCAAGCCCCACGGGCGGATACAGCGTGGTATCAAACTATGACGAGGGCGACGAATCGTGGCAGTACGTTCTCTTCAACCTGAGCAACGCTCAGAAATGGTCCGGCGATATTTACGGCTTCCGTATAGACTGGATGTTAAACGGCACCGGCGACGGCGAGACGTTATATATAAACGAGCTGATCCTTGCAAAGAACGAGGAAGAAGTAGCCGAATACATAAAGACTCCGGAAAATAACGGCGTCGATCTTCACGCGCTTTTACCGGCGGAACAGTACCGGGCGGAATACCTGTTATCACGCGCCGCCGAGACCGCGCCCGGGGTGTCAAACGATCCGGTAGCCGCGGAATACGAGGATGAAAGCCTTGTAATGTGGTTCGACCACTCGTACTGCAAGACCCCCGGCGAGACGGTTACGTCAAACGGACAGAACACGTATCAGATGAGACTTGCCAAAAACGAGATAGAGACCGCGCAGATGGTCCTCGCTTCCGCGACGGCAAGAGAAGATCTGACTATTGAAGTCTCCGATTTCGTAAACGGCGACACGGCTCTTACCCCGAGAATTTACTACGGCTATTATTTTGACGACGTTGAGGGCAAGTCCATAGTCGACCCGATCCCGCTGCTTGACGGCCCGATAAGCCTTGAAGCGAACAAGAGCCAGATGTTCTTGATAAAAATAAAAACAGAAAAAGACAGCCCCGCGGGCCAGTATTCCGCAACTCTTACCGTTAAAGACAGCGACGGCAAAGAGATAAAGAAAGCCAACGTATACGCGTACGTGTGGGATTTCACGCTGCCGGACGCTTCCAACGTAAAGACGCTTGCAGACCTCGGCTGGTTCGCCATCTACGCCATGGATAACGTGAACGGCACGCTCTACGGCGACGATACCGGCTGCAAATGCGGTGACGAGGATTCGCCGTATCACTTCCACAGCGGTATCACGTACAAGAACTATTACGATATGCTTCTTGAAAACAAGATAAACGCATACGGCATGCCTTACGTTAACGAAGCCGAATACGGAAACGGCAACGATTTTGAGGTAAGCGTTATAACCTCGTATCTTGACGATCCGAGAGTACAGGCGTTCAACCCGATAGGCTTCAGCAAGGCTCCCACTACCGCAAACATAACAAGAGCGTACAACTTCCTGTCCCAGAAGAGAGAATGGATGGAAAAAGCGTACTTCTACACGGTAGATGAGCCTATGGGCAAAGATAAGCTCGACCAGGTAAGAAACGACGCGAATCTTATAAGATCCATCTGGGGCGACGATTACAAGCTCATCACCCCGATGCACTTAAACGGCATATACGATAAAGAATATAAGGTAGACGCATTTGAATACGTAAAGGGCTACACCAACGTATGGTGCCCGCACACGTTCTTCTTCAACACCTACGCCGACAAACAGGCGAACCCCGCCCTCACCTACCGCTGCTCCAAGAAAGTCGAAGAGAATATCGGCACGTTCCCGGAGAGAATGGCAGAAGCGCAGGAAAGAGGCGAAGAGGTCTGGTGGTACGTAACGCGTTACCCGCATTATCCCGAAATAACCCTTTCCATAAGCGACCCCGGCGTGGATCACCGCATATTCTTCTGGCAGCAGAAACTCTACAACGTTGACGGCTTCCTGTACTACGCCGTAAACGACTGGTTCCAGAAAGCGTCCGACGGAACGTGGGGCTGGGACAAAAAGAAAGAAGTCAGCACTGACAGCTACACGCCTTACACCGTATACGGCAACGGCGTTCTGGTATATCACGGCGGCAAGATAGGAAAATTCCACGAGCCTGT
>JAEEGW010000384.1 GCA_016280525.1 Clostridiales bacterium | reverse complement strand
GCCCGGTTCGCGATCACAGATCGCTTCACCGCTTGCCGGGGTTCAAAGAACCCCTCGCTAAAAACTCCACACCGTGGAGTTTTCTTAACGCGTCGCGCCCCAAAAGGGGAAGGCAAAAAAGTGCGGCCAATGGTTGTCCTGCAGCGGCTCCTCCGGGGGAGCTGTCGCCTCGGCGACTGAAGGAGTCACTCCTTCCGTCACGGCAGAGCCGTGCCACCTCCCTCGGTGAGGGAGGCAAAATAGGGAAAGATAAAAAGGGCGACCAATGGTCGCCCCTACAAGTTAGGCGGCACGGGTCTTTGTGCCGTGCAGATTTCGTTGGTGGGAGCCCACCCCTGCCCGCTTGCGGTGCCCGAAAAAATCTTCGCGTCGCTACCGCGACTGTGCTTGATTTCTTTCGACCGCTGCGCTTTCCTCGCCTTGCTTCATCTTCCCCCGGAAGCGCAAGGCTCGTCAACCCCCAAGCCCCTCTTTCCCCTCCCGGGAACCCCCACCGCTCTTCGCGGTGGGGAACCCCGGCTCCCACGGATCAAAGATCCGAGGGGGCGCGGCGGCGGGCAGGAATCACATGAAAAGCCCCGACACAGTCGGGGGGGGTGGAGGGGGATTAAGGGGGTGGATAGGGGGGCGGGGAACCCCCACCGCTCATTCGTGCATCAGAGCTTCAAGCTCCGCGTCGGATTTGACGATGAGTTCATTTTCGTTATAGAAGCGGGTCAGCAATGTGGCGATCGCTTTTCCCTCGTAGGTGAAAACAAAATCATAATAGCCCGGTTCGCATTCGTACGTGTTCAGATAGAAGCTGCCCCATTCCGATCCATCCGGATTTTCCGCATCCTCGGGATAATGAAGATCGCAATAGTTCGCAAAGTTCGGATCGAGATCGGAGAATTTGGCTTTGTTGTAATACTCCTGATCGTCGCGGTGCTTGAGTATCCAGACGCGAAGAGCATAGTCTTTGTCGGTATCCGGGTAGAAATAGACCCACTCGTTCAGTTCAAAGATGCAGCGGACGTCGGTAAGGGAAGACTCTTTGCTGTTGAAGCCGTCCGCAGTGCCGGCACGGTTGCCTGTGATGGTCACGCCGCGAAGTACGGACGGATCCCTGTCGTCGAGTTCGATGAGATTGAGCTTTCCGGTGAGTTTAGCCGCCTCGGCGTTATTGCCGCTTTGCGAGGTGTTGCTGTTGCCGGACTCGTTTCCGGACTGCTGATTATCACCGGTGCTGCTTGCGGACGGGTTTGTGCCGGTGCTTCCGGGATCGTTGCCTTTGCAAGCCGCCAGGCTGACGATCATCAAGAGAGCAAGCGCGAGTATAAGTAACTTTTTCATAAGTGGCCTCCTGGTTTTAGTTTTTTATTTTCTATCCCAACGGGATCACGAACGGGGAACGGTCCGCCGACGCTTTGGAGAACGGAAAAAGGCGAGACAAACCCGCGTCAAGCGAGTGCATCGCGCCGATTGATTTTTTTCAAAAAGGTATTGACAAAAGAAGCAGGCAGGGTTACCCTTGACTGACTGACCGACAAGATTGTCGCGCTGTTCTTCATTTTTGTCAAGCCCCTTTCTGTAATGTTTTTCCGAATATTATAATTCAGTTTATTATAGCACACAATATGCGGAATTGCAAGCCATAAAGGCGAAATTATTGAGAAATAACAAGGAAAAATGACTCGTGTCGATTTTAAGTTGTCGGTAAATACCGACATCTGAGAGAATTGACGCGTTTTTTTGATTTAGCCTATTGACAAACGAACATGTGTTCTGTATAATGATATCTGTGATTTTGTCGATTTATGCGGGAAAAGTACGAAAACTGAATATCGGTGTCAACATATTTGCGGGCTTCACGCCCGACAACGCCTGCGGTAAGCTAACGAAATTGCCGCTCACGGAACGGCAACACAAAGAGCGCGGAGCACTTTTGACGGCAGACGGTTGTCAAAAGCGCTTTTGCGTTGGTTTCGCGTAAAAATCACATATTTTATTATTGTCAACATCAATTACAAAAAACGGGACACCTGCTCTGTCGCAAGTGTCCCAATCTCGCCTTTTTTATTCTTATAACTGTAAACTCTAAACTCAAAACAGTCCGTGTATCGTTCCGTCGTCGTCTACGTCTATGCGCTCGGCGGCGGGGGATTTGGGAAGGCCGGGCATCGTCAGGATGTCGCCGGTGAGTACTACAATGAATCCGGCTCCGGCGGAGACTTTTACGTTCTTTACCGTAACGGTGAAGTCCTCCGGCGCGCCGAGCAGCTTCGGATCGTCGGAAAAGCTGTACTGCGTTTTTGCTATGCACACGGGCAGATTGCCGAAGCCGAGTTTTTC
The DNA here is from genome assembly GCA_016280525.1 of Clostridiales bacterium. Classification (GTDB taxonomy): domain Bacteria; phylum Bacillota; class Clostridia; order Oscillospirales; family CAG-272; genus UBA1248. The sequence continues at coordinate 3,312 of JAEEGW010000384.1, read as the reverse complement.
AAGCTGTTCTATCTGCTTCTGCGCCGCGGGCATAACGGTTATATCCCTGCCGCCGTATATCTTTGTGACTACCGCTTCTATTTTCTCCTTTATGCTCATATCGAGCTCGTACGAGAAGCGGAAATCGCCTTTTTCCTCCTCGCACAGCCGTACGACCTCGCGCGCGAGCTCCTCGCCGCCGGCCCCGCCTTCCGCCCAGACGGTGGAAAGTCTGACGTTGACGCCGAGCTCTTTACATTTTGCGATAATGAATTCAATTTCTTTATCAGTATCGGTCGGGAAGCGGTTGACCGCCACGACGCACGGCAGACCGTACACGTTTTTGATATTTGAAACGTGGCGCAGAAGGTTGGGTATGCCCTTTTCAAGCGCGCCTAAGTCCTCGTTTGCAAGCTCGGTTTTCGCTAAACCGCCGTGCATTTTAAGCGCTCTGACCGTCGCGACTATAACTACCGCGTCGGGTTTCAGTCCCGCGGCTCTGCACTTTATGTCAAGGAATTTTTCAGCGCCGAGATCCGCGCCGAATCCGGCTTCCGTGACCGTGTAATCGGCTAATTTGAGCGCGAGCTTCGTCGCCTGTACGGAGTTGCAGCCGTGCGCTATATTCGCAAACGGGCCGCCGTGTACGAACGCGGGCGTACCCTCGAGCGTCTGGACGAGATTCGGTTTCAGCGCGTCCTTTAACAGCGCGGTCATGGCGCCTACGGCTTTCAGATCGGCAGCCGTCACGGGCTTGTCGTCGTAAGTGTAGCCGACGATTATCCTTGACAGCCTTGCTTTCAAGTCGGCTATCGAATTTGACAGGCAGAACACCGCCATTATCTCCGACGCGACGGTTATGTCGTAGCCGTCCTCGCGCGGAACGCCGTTCGCCTTGCCGCCGAGGCCGTCAACGATAAAGCGCAGCTGTCTGTCGTTCATATCAACGCAGCGTCTCCACGTGATCTTGCGCACGTCAATGCCCAAGCTGTTGCCCTGCTGTATATGGTTGTCGAGCATTGCGGCAAGCAGGTTGTTCGCCGCACCTATAGCGTGGAAGTCGCCGGTGAAATGCAGGTTTATATCCTCCATAGGCACGACCTGAGCGTAACCGCCGCCGGCGGCTCCGCCCTTGACGCCGAACACGGGACCGAGCGACGGTTCGCGCAGCGCGACGGTAACTTTTTTGCCTATTCTTGAAAGTCCGTCCGCAAGTCCGATCGTCGTCGTTGTCTTGCCCTCGCCCGCGGGCGTGGGCGTTATTGCCGTAACGAGTATGAGTTTGCCGTTTTTATCTTTGCCCTCCGCGGCGGAAAAATCTATTTTCGCCTTGTATTTGCCGTAAGGTTCGACGAATTTTTCGTCTATCCCCGCTTTTTCGGCTATTTTGTAAATGGGCTGCAGTTCGCACTTCTGCGCGATCTCAAGGTCTGTCAGGTAAGCCATTGTTTTAATCTCCTTTTATTGATATATCGGGAAACGTGAGCAAAGATCTACGACCTGTTCGGATATCCTGTCTTTGCATCCGTCAAAATCTTCCGTTATGTCCGCTATGAAGTCCGCTATGAGCTTCATTTCCGGCTCCTTGAAGCCTCTGCTCGTGACGGCGGGAGTGCCTACGCGCAGACCGCTTGTGATGAACGGGCTTGCCGGATCGTTCGGTACGGTGTTTTTGTTCGCGGTGATATGCACCTCGTCAAGGCGCCTTTCAAGCTCCTTGCCGGAGATGTCTTTGCCGACGAGATTTATGAGCATGAGGTGGTTGTCCGTGCCGCCGGAAACTATGTTAAGTCCGCGGGCTTTCAGTCCGTCGCAGAGAACCGCGGCGTTTCTGACTATCTGTCTGCCGTATTCCTTGAATTCGTCCGTCATCGCCTCGCCCAACGCCACGGCTTTCGCGGCGATTATATGCATCAAAGGACCGCCTTGCGTGCCGGGGAATATCGCCTTGTCTATCTGTTTAGCAAATTCCTCTTTGCAAAGTATCATACCGCCGCGCGGACCGCGGAGCGTCTTGTGCGTGGTGGTCGTTACAACGTGCGCGTACGGAACGGGGGACGGATGAACGCCCGCCGCAACGAGACCGGCGATGTGCGCCATATCCACCATAAGATACGCGCCGACCGTATCCGCTATCTCACGGCAGCGCTTGAAATCTATAATTCTTGAATAAGCGGAAGCGCCTACGACTATGAGCTTCGGTCTGCACTCTTTCGCTATGCGCTCCATTTCGTCGTAATCTATCATCTCCGTGACCTTGTCAACGCCGTAAGGTACGACGTTGAAATATTTACCGGAGATATTGACGGGAGAGCCGTGAGAGAGGTGACCGCCCTCGGACAAATTCATACCCATTACCGTGTCGCCCGGCTGAAGCAGAGCAAAGAACACCGCGAGGTTAGCCGAGGCTCCGCAGTGCGGCTGAACGTTTGCGTGCTCCGCGCCGAACAGCTTCTTTGCGCGGTCTCTCGCTATATCCTCCACAACGTCAACACAGCCGCAGCCGCCGTAATAACGCTTGCCGGGATAACCCTCCGCGTATTTGTTCGTAAGCACGCCGCCGGCGGCCAGAAGCACCGCCTTAGATACTATGTTTTCGCTCGCTATTAGCTCTATATTCTGTCTTTGCCTCAATAGCTCCGCCTCGCACGCGGCGTATACATCCGCGTCGTAGTTTTTCAGTTCGTCAAAGAAATTCATATTCTCCCCCGTTATTTAAAATATTTTACCGCCGCTTCAAACATTTTTATGTCGTAGCAGCCGGGTACGTTTTTGTATAAGCCCGTGCCTTTGCGCTCACTGTGTCCCATTTTGCCGAAAACTCTGCCGTCCGGTGAAGTAATGCCCTCTATCGCGTACATGGAGCCGTTCGGGTTGTATCGTATATCATTAGTCGGTTCGCCGTGCTCGTCCACGTACTGCGTGGCTATCTGTCCGTTTGCGGCAAGTTGTTTTATAAGAGCTTCCTCCGCTATGAATCTGCCCTCGCCGTGCGATATCGGCACGCTGTAAACGTCGCCGACCTCGGTCAAAGCAAGCCACGGAGACTTGTTTGACGCTATGCGGGTTCTCACTATTCTCGACTGGTGGCGCGCTATTGTGTTGAAAGTCAGGGTCGGGCAATGTTCGTCCGCGTCAATTATTTTGCCGTACGGCACAAGACCGAGTTTTATAAGCGCCTGGAAGCCGTTGCAGATACCGCAGATCAGACCGTCGCGACGGTCAAGCAGGTCGGCTACGCCCTCTTTTATCTCGCCGTTTCTGAAAAACGCGGTTATGAACTTGCCGGAGCCGTCCGGCTCGTCACCGCCGGAGAAACCGCCGGGGATGAAT
>JAEEGW010000383.1 GCA_016280525.1 Clostridiales bacterium | reverse complement strand
GGATCAGGACGCGGTGAATCTGCTGTTCACACTGCGCGACAAAGAGAAATTCCCGGAATTCCGCACGGTGGAAGACAAGCTTGAGACGGCGAACACGCTGGAACAGCTCAAAAACACCATACTGTGGATATTCGGCGCTTTCATGATCGTTCTGGTATTCATATCCATAATCATCATAATGAACACGGTGAGAATGGCTATAAGCAGCAGGAGCGAGGAGATAGAGATTATGCGCTACATAGGCGCTACGGGATGGTTCATATCGTTCCCGTTCATGATAGAATCTCTGTTTACCGGCCTTATCTCGGCGATAATAGCGTTCTTATTACAGCTTTTGACGTACAACTACCTGTTCGAGCTTCTTACGAAGAACTCGTCCACGTCGGGACTGATACAGATAACGCCGTTTTCACAGCTGTGGTACTACGTTATGCTCGGGTTCTTGCTTTTAAGCTTCATAACCTGTTACATAGGATCAAAAATCTCACTTTCAAAATATATCAAAGTTTAACTTTACGGAAGTAAAAAAAATGAAGAAATATATTAAACTTTTGTCTTTCATCTTTGCCGTAATAATCGTTTCGTCCGTTTTCACGGCGGTGCCGAACGCTGCCGTCACAAACGACGAGATAAAGGCTAAACAGAATGAGATAAGCGGTTTGCAGGATCTTCTGAAGGATCAGGCGGCGGCGTCAAAAGCGGCGCGCGACCGTATCAACGAGATCAAAAACGACATTGAGCAGACCGAGGAGAAAAAAGAGGAGCTTATTGAAAAAATAGGCACTCTGAACGCCGACATTCTGACGACGGAAAAGCTCATCACCACTTACGGCGAATACATAGAATTAAAAGAAGAAGAGATAAAAGGCACGGAAGAGGATCTCAACTCGCAGGAGGCGTCACTTGTGGAATTTCTGCGGTATGAGTACGAATCAGGCTCGTCCGCTCTGAAAACCATAGAATTTCTGCTTGACTCGGCGTCGCTGTCCGACTTTTTGTCAAACATACAGTACATAGGCACGCTGATGGATTATCAGGATCATCTGATACAGGATCTTGAAAACACGTCAACAAAGTACGAGGGACAGAAATACGATCTGTCCGAGGCTAAAAAAGAGCAGGAAGAATACGCCGTATCGCTCAAAGATCAGCTTGCGGAATCCGAGAAGCTCAAAAAAGAGGCTATGGAATACATAGTCAAGCTCGAAGCGGATCAGCTTGATTACGAGGCGGTCCTGCAGTCAAGCGAGGAAGCCGAAAAAGAACTGACCGAAAGAATCGAAAAAGCGCTTGCCGAAGAAGCAAAGCTCATAAAGGAAGAAGAAGAGCGCGAAGCGGAAAGAAAGCGCAAAGAGGAAGAAGAAAGAAGAAAGCGCGAGGCGGAAGAAGCCGCGAGAAAAGCGGCGGAACGCGCCAACAGCAGCTCCAAAAAGGACGACGCCGAAAGAGCGAGACAGGCGGAGGCAAACGCCGCCGCGTACGGAGACGGCTACATGTGGCCGCTGCCGGTAAACAAATGGTTCATCGTCTCCGGCTGGTTCGGCTACGAACCGGATCCGATAGGCTCCGGAATAAGATTCCACAAAGCCGTAGACCTGGCCGCCAACAGAGGCACGGATATATTCGCCGCGGCAGCCGGCAAGGTCATAACGGCAAAGTATTCTTCGTCATACGGCAATCACGTCGTCATCCTTCACTCAAACGGATATTCAACGCTGTACGCCCACGCCTCAAAGTTGCTTGTCAAAGAGGGCGACAAAGTGTCGCAGGGCCAGGTCATAGCGCTTGTCGGAACGACGGGCTACTCCACCGGCAACCACCTGCATTTTGAGATAATACAGCCGAACGGCAAGACGAGAGAAGACCCGATGCTCTACTTCCCCAAGATGTATGAGCTCCACAAGAACGACAGCAACAGATACGATTATTTAAACAATCCGAGAAAGAAAGTTTATACTCCGTAAAACCAGAATACGTTTTAAAATAATCAGCATTTACGGTAAAGCGGGCGCGGCACAAAAATCCGCGTCCGTCAATTCATTATAAAAAAGCAGTAAAAGAAAGGTTTATTCATCTAAAACAATGACAGATAACGACGAGATCAGGACGGAGGACGAAAATATCCGTCCGGATGAAGAGAATACGGCAGCGTCGGAAGAAACGCCCGAAATAAAAAAGGACGGGATTCCACGGCAGCCGGACAAAGACGGCGAACAAGAAGAAGCGCCTGTCAAAAAACCGTTAAAAATACCGCTTTTCATCGCGGTGATAGCCGTTCTGGCGGCGGCGGTGCTGGCGTCGCAGATAACTTTTCTTTCCGTGCGTCAAAGCTACCACAAAAAGCTCGCGACGATAGAAAAAGAACAGTTTGCGGACAGCAAGCTCTCCGAGGTGGACGAGATATACCGCAAATTTTATATAAACGGCGTAAAAGACGACAAGCTCGTTGACGGGCTTATAGAAGGCTATATCTATGGCGCGGGCGACGAATACGGCAATTACATGTCCGCAGAAGAATACGCGGATTACTTGGAAAGCCTGAACGCCAAGACAGAGGGCATAGGCGCGTCCGTCATCTGGAATTCGGATATGTACGCGATAGAGGTCATAAACGTCTACGAAGGCTCGCCGGCGGAGGAATCCGGAATACTGGCAGGCGACCTGATAGTCACG
>JAEEGW010000382.1 GCA_016280525.1 Clostridiales bacterium | reverse complement strand
TCGGCAAACGGTATGCCGCGCGGCTTCGTTTTGCCCGTAGGATAACCGTCTTTATCAAGTATATCAAACAGCTCGTTCGTCTCGGTTCTGATCGTTTTCTGATACGCGAGACGTTCGTCTCCGTTTTGCAGATATATTATGCCGCAGTATTCAAAGCCGTTTTTGATAAGCGTTTTCTGCATCGGGATATTGTCCCTGTGCGTATCTATCCGCACGCTTCCGCAGAAGGACAGAGCAAAGTCAAAGCACAGACCGGCAACGCCCTTGCCGTGATAATTCTTTGACACGGCTATCCTGTGTACCGCTCTGTACGCTCCGCCGTTTTTCCATTCGCCCTCGTATATTTTCTCGTACGTCGGCTCCGGCGTGTCCATACAGCAGAAAACGCAGGCGATCTCACCGTTTTCGGCGGCGACGTATAAAATACCGTTTTCTATATCCGATATTATATCCGCCTCCGCGGGATAGCCTCCCGTCCACTGCTTCATATTGCCGCTCTGCCGCATGAAAGCGCGCGCGTCCTCATATATTTGCTTTACCGCCTCAATATCTTTATATCCCGCTTTTCTTATGACCATAACGTTTACCGGCTTTCGATTTGATAAATGAATTATATAATATATTTAATAAAATGTCAAGCATTAGCATTGACATTGATCGAATTTTGTGATAAAATATAGTGGTAAAAGTATAATTATATCATACGGAGCAGAAAATGAACGAAAACAAGGCGCCGATAGGGCGCAGATATAAGGAAGTGCCGGTAAAGTCCGCTATACCGATATGGTGCGCGGCGGCCGTATGGGTCATAGCGGCGATATTCATACCGTTTTACAGTATATGGCATATCATCATAATAGCCGTCATATCAGCGGCGGTCGGGATAACAGTCAAACTCGTTCTGCCAAAGGAAACGAGGCAGGTGGAGGTGCCGTTCGCGTCCGGAAATCTTGCGCTTGACGGCATAGTGCAGGAGATAGACCGTGCAAACGACGCGCTTGAAAGCGTAAGAGCGAACATAGCCGCCGATTCTCCGTCCGCGGCTGACAAAATATACGGCATACGCGAGCAGATAGACAAAATCAGGCAGGCGCTCATAAATTCGCCGGACGATATAACGTCTGTGCGGAGATTTATAAACTATTACCTGCCCACGACCGTCAACCTTGCCGAAAAGTATCAGGCGGCGCTTCAGGCGAAAAGCGAGGGAGAAAACGCGAAAAAGACGCTTTCTTCCATTGAAGCCGTGTTCGATCAGATAAAGCTGTCGTTTGAAAAGCAGCACGACGCGCTCTTCGCGGACGACGTGATAGACGCGACGGCTGAAATCAAAGTTCTTGAAACCATGCTCGAAAGAGATAATTTGAAATAATATTTTGAAAGGAAGATAAAACAATGTCAGAAGAGATCAAATTAACGCTCGATCCGTTCGGAGCGCAGGAAGCCGAAAAAATAGCCGCGGAAGACGTTTCCGTGGAACAGAAGCTCGCGGAACTTGCGGAGCTCACGTCCGCGAACCTCACGGAAGAAGAAAAGGCAGAGATCGCGGCGTTTGCCGAGCAGATTGACATAACGGACACGACGTCTATTCTGCAGTACGGCGCGGGCTCACAGCAGAAGGTGGCGGATTTTTCCGACTCCGCTCTTAAAAACGTTCGCACGGAACAGCTCGGCGAAGCCGGCGAGATGATAGCGAAACTCGTTGGCGAACTTAAGTCTTTCAACAAAGATATCGACGGCGCAAGCAGATTCAGACTTTTCAGAAGCTTGAAGAAAAAAGCCGCTACGCTCAAGGCTAAATATAACAAATGCGAAGTCAGCGTAAACGACATAGTCACTGTTCTTGACGGACACCAGGTAACGCTTCTCAAAGACATAAACGTACTTGATCAGTTATACGAAAAGAACCTCGTAAACTTCAAAGAGCTTTCAATGTATATCCTGGCCGGTAAGCAGAAGCTGAAGACCGAGCGTGAGACGACGCTTGTCGAGCTGCAGAAAAAAGCCGAGGAATCCGGTCTTGCGGAAGACGCGCAGAAGGCAAACGACTACGCCGCGATGTGTGACAGATTTGAAAAGAAGATATACGATCTTGAACTTACGCGCATGGTCTGCATACAGATGGCGCCGCAGATACGCCTCGTTCAGAACAACGACAGCGTAATGACGGAAAAGATACAGTCCACCATCGTAAACACCATCCCGCTGTGGAAGAGCCAGATGCTTATAGCGCTGGGTCTCGCACATTCCGAGCAGGCGCTTGAAGCTGAGCACGCCGTAAACGAGATGACGAACGAACTGCTTAAGAAAAACGCGGAAAAACTGCACCAGAGCACGGTCGGCATAGCGAAAGAAGCGGAGCGCGGCATAATAGACATAGAAACTCTTACGCATACCAACCAGGAACTCATATCAACGCTTGACGAAGTCCAGAAGATACGCGAAGAAGGACACGAAAAACGTATCGCCGCGGAAGCGGAGCTTGCGCGTATCGAGACAGAGGTCAAGAACAAGCTTTTAGAGATAAGGAAATAAATGAAAAAATTCTTCAAGTACAACAGGGTCGCCGCCATCGGCGCCCTGGTACTCATAATTCTTCTTTCGGTATTCTGCGGAGTGAACCGCACCGTGTACTCTTATAAGAGCAAGACCGAAAACGCTTTTTCGTCGTCCGACGGATCGGTATCTTCGGATCTGAAAAAGTATAAGGGTTACGCGGAGCAGTTCTGCGCCGTCGCCGCCGCGAACGGCTGCGATACTGGGGAGCTTGAAGGCCTCGTATCGTCGCTTGACGGATCGGATCCGTTTAACGGCTGCGGCGGGATACTTGACGAAATATCGCGGCGCGCCGCGATAGTCCACGCGGAATTCGAGGCGAAAAACGTGGCGGACAGCCAGGCGAAAAACACGGAAATATCCGATTTTGCCGAGATGTCGTCAACGGTCATGCGTCTGCAGAACAACAAAAACTACAATAACGCGGCGGCAAAATACAACAAGGCGAAAAACTCTTTTCCGGCGAATATCTTAGCGGGTAAAATGCCGGACGCGGCGGTGTTTGACAGATGAAAAATTACAAACGCGTA
>JAEEGW010000381.1 GCA_016280525.1 Clostridiales bacterium | reverse complement strand
ATCATTAAAAACCTCTTGTAATACTGAAAACTGAGTAGAATATGAATATCACGATCGAAACGGCAGTAATGCTGTCAAACCGGTCAAGAATACCGCCGTGGCCGGGTATCACTTTACTGAAATCCTTTATGCCGAATCTGCGCTTCACAAGCGACATGAACAAGTCGCCCAGCTGAGATACGACGGACAAAACGACCGCGGATATAAGAAGCGATATGTAATTCGGTTTGATATGCGGGAAGAATATAGCCAGAACTCCGACGTATATCGCAAATCCCACGATATTGCCAATAATGCCGCCGACAGCGCCTTCAACCGACTTTTTCGGAGATATGGTCGGGCAGAGCTTGTGCTTGCCGAGCTTGCTTCCTATAGCGTACGCGAACCAGTCCGTCATCCAGGCTGATATGAATATAAGCGGAAAATCAAACGCGCCGTTTTTGAGCTCGCATAACATAACGGGCGCCAGGGTTCCTGCAAGGATGTATAAAAACATCAAAGACGCGAAACCGTTCGTCTCAATGTTGTACTTTGACGGTATGAATACGCTCAAAGTAAACATATATAAGATAAACAGAAACGCCATGAATACGTATATCAGTATCAGCTTCTGCGGCTGTAGATCTGTAAGACCGAAAAGGCGCAGCCTGCATATAAAATGCGATACCGCAACGATTATTTCCGCCGGAACTATTATATACCATTTATCGAGCTTGCAGCATTTAAGAAGCTCAAATACGCCGAGTGCGGCGACTGTCAGCATATAAAACGTTATAACGAGCGTGTCAGTGAAAAACAGTATGGGAAACGTTACTATAACGATTATAATGCCGCTTATAATTCTTTTTACGCGTTCGTTTTTCAATTCACCGTCTGACAGAGGCGGATCATAAACCGCCGAACCGTCTTTCTCTTTTCATAAATTCTTGTATTGCCAGGTCAACGTCAGATTCTTTCATATCCGGCCAGAGCGTGTCTGTGATATAAAGCTCGGAATATGCGGACTGCCATATAAGAAAATTGGAGATCCTGTATTCTCCGCCCGTTCTGACAATAAGATCGGGATCGGGCGAAAGACTGGTGTAAATACGATTTGATATATCTTCTTCCGTAATATTCGTTTTGCCCTCTGCGATAAGCGAGTTCACGGCGTGACATATATCGTCTCTGCCGCCGTAATTAACGCCTAAATAAAGGATCATTTTATCGTTGTTTTCGGTCTTTTTCTCAACGTTTTCTATACGTTTTCTGAAACTTTCCGAAAACGGCTCTCTGTCGCCTATAAAGATAAGTCTTACGCTTCTGTGCTTCAGCTTTTCAACGTAATGATCAATGAATTCCGTAAAAAGCATAAAAAGCGCGTCAACTTCCCTTTTCGGGCGTTTCCAGTTTTCCGTGGAAAAAGCGTATACCGTAACGGCGCCGACGCCAATATCGTAACAGTAATTCACTATTCTTTCAAAGGCGTCCGCGCCGGCTTTGTGACCGAGCTCACGCGGCAAACGGCGTTTTTTTGCCCATCTGCCGTTTCCGTCCATTATAAAAGCGACGTGCTTAAGCGGACAATCAGGCATCAGACCTCCATGATCTCCGCGTTGCGTTTTGCGACGACCGCGTCGATCTCTTTGATGAACTTATCCGTAAGATCCTGTATCGCTTTGTCGGATTGCTTCTGCTCGTCTTCCGTCATTTCGGAATTCTTTTTCATCGTCTTGCTCTTGTCGTTAGCGTCGCGTCTTATGTTTCTTATGGCGACTTTCGACTCTTCACCCATTTTGGTGACCTGCTTGGTGAGCTGTTTTCTTATCTCTTCCGTTACCTGCGGGAATACGAGGCGAAGAACTTTACCGTCGTTTGCGGGGTTGATGCCGACGTCTGACGTCTGGATAGCTTTTTCTATCTTTTTGAGCATCGAGCCGTCCCACGGGGATATGACTATCGTGCGGGCGTCAGTAACTGATATCGTCGCGACCTGCGAGATCTTTGTGGGCGCGCCGTAATAATCTACGGTTATCTTGTCAAGAACGGCGGGATTTGCTCTGCCGGCTCTTATAGTGGATAACTCATACGAAAGCTGTGATAAGGTTTTACCCATTTTCTCTTCATACGGTTTGTTGTCAAGTTTCATTTTTCTATCCTCCTTAATCTGTTACGGTAATTGTGGTTCCCGCGTTTTCGCCGCGGGCTGCTTTTAAAATATTGTCAAGATCTTTAAGCGAGAAAAGCTCCATAGGCATTTTGGCGTTAAGCGCTATCATGGAAGCCGTAAGATCTATGGCGCCCAACATATCGTCAACGACCTGGTGGCAGCTGATCTGGGAGTATCTTTTCGCGTCCGGGTCTTTTTTCGGGTCCGCCGTGTATATCGCGTCAACGTTTTTGGCAAGGAACACGGCGTCCGCATTTATCTCGCATCCGCGGAGCACCGCCGCCGTATCCGTTGAAAAGTACGGGTTTCCGGTGCCGCCGCCGAATATAACGACGTAGCCTTTTGAAAAATATTCTTCCGCGCGTTCTTTTGTAAAGAGCTGCGCCACCTTGTTCATCTCTACCGCGGACAGCGTGACGGCGGGTATACCGGCTATATTGAGCTGATTTTCCACCGCAAGGCTGTTAAGTACAGTGACGAGCATTCCCATATCGTCCGCTCTCGCTCTGGTAAAGTCCTTTGCGGCAGCTCCTCTGAACACGTTTCCGCCGCCGGTAACGATACCGACCTGTACTCCGCCTTTTACGAGCTCGCCTATTATCTTAGCCATTTCCTGAAGGAACGGTACGTCAAACGCGTTTACAATTTCTCCGTCCCGCTTCTCCGCCATCGCCTCTCCGGACAGCTTTAATAGAATTCTTTTATATTTATATTTCATAAACACTCCCTGTCAACATAATATTACAATATACATTTTAAACCAATTTTATGAATTAGTAAATACCATACTGTAAATCTATAATATATAAATAAAAATATCCCGCCTGCGTAAGCAAACGGGATATATGAAGAATTATCAGTCTTTCTTTACAAGCTTTTCGATCTCAGCCGCAAAGTCGTCTTCTCTCTTCTGGAGGCCTTCGCCCTTGTCGTACTTGACGAAGCTCGATACTTTCATCGCCTTGCCCTGTTCTTTGGCAACGGATTCGATATACTTGCCTACCGTAAGATCGTCGTCCTTTACGTAGGACTGGAGAAGCAGACAGTTGGTGTCGTAATACTTCTCTATTCTGCCGGGGATCATCTTTTCTCTTATGATGTTCTCGGGCTTGTTCGCGTTCTTCGGATCGTTCTTTATCTGAGCGACGATTATCTCTGTCTCGTTTTCGATAACGGACGCGGGAACGTCTGCCTTGTCAAGATAAAGCGGGTTCATGGACGCTACCTGCAGACATACGTTCTTGCCGGCTTCCGCGTAATCGGCGCCGTCTTCGCAGTCTATGGTAACGATAACGCCGGTGACGCCGCTGCCGTGGATATACGTGCAAACGTTGCCATCAACTATAACGAAGCGGCGGATGTTCATGTTTTCGCCTATCGTATAGATCTTGTCCTTCAGCGTTGCTTCAACGGTGAATTCGGATCCTGCGAGCGGGAGCTTGAGCAGCTCTTCAACAGACGCGGGTCTGTTTGCAAGGATAGTCTTTTCTATATCCTTAACGAAATCACGGAAGGAAGCGTTCTTTGCAACGAAGTCCGTTTCGGAGTTGACTTCTATCATAACGGCGGTCTTTTTGTCGTCGGATACTAGTATGTCGACAACGCCTTCAGCCGCTATTCTGTCAGCCTTTTTAACTGCCGCGGCAAGTCCTTTTTCACGGAGTATCTTTATAGCTTCGTCAAAATTGCCGTCAGCGTCTACGAGCGCCTTTTTGCAGTCCATCATGCCGCAGCCTGTTTTTGCGCGGAGTTCTGCAACGTCTTTTGCTGTAAAATTAGCCATTTTAATATCCTGCCTTTCTTACTCTTCTGAACCGGTTTCCTCTGCTGGAGCGGCTTCTATATCGGCGGGCATTTCCGCTTCTTCAGCCTCTTCGGCGGCGGGAGCGTTCTGTTCGCCCTGCTTGCCTTCGATAACGGCGTCGGCAAGAACGGAGCTGATGAGCTTTATAGCTCTTATGGCGTCGTCGTTGCCGGGGATAACGTAATCCGCATCGTCCGGGTCGCAGTTGGTATCGATTATAGCGATTACCGGTATACCGAGTTTCTTTGCTTCAAGAACGGCGTTTCTTTCCTTCTTCGGGTCTACTATGAATATAGCGGACGGAAGTTCGGACATGGCTTTGATGCCGCCGTAGTTCTTCTGAAGCTCGTCTATTTCTTTGTTGATCTTTGCGGCTTCCTTCTTGGGAAGAAGGTTGATCGTGCCGTCAGCCTGCATCTGTTCAAGCTTTTCAAGACGTGCGATGCTCTTCTTTATCGTCTTGTAGTTGGTGAGCATTCCGCCCGGCCAGCGTACGTTGACGTAGTACATGCCGCATCTTACGGCTTCTTCTTTAATAGCGTCGGCAGCCTGTTTCTTTGTACCGACGAAAAGAAGTGTTCCGTCGTTTTCGGAAAGCTCTCTGACGAACATATAAGCTTCCTCAAACTTCTTAACGGTCTTTGCAAGGTCAATGATGTAAATACCGTTTCTTTCCGTGAAGATGTATTCCTTCATTTTGGGGTTCCATCTTCTTGTCTGATGTCCGAAGTGGACGCCTGCTTCAAGCAGCTGCTTGATCGTTACTACTGCCATTTTTTTAATCCTCCTCAGGTTTTTTCCTCCGCGGTGCCCGCCGTGACATAATGCACCTGCCGGCTGAGCTTTCTCCGCGTGCGGTTTATTATTAAATTGAGCAATTGCAGTTTTTGCTCAATCCGTTGCAGTATACCACAACTTTAATTTATTTTCAATAGCTTTTTAAAATAATTTAGCTGATTTACAAAAATTTTACATTTTAAAGAACTTCTTCTTTTTCCTCGGTATCCTTATATACTCGCCGTCGCATTTGACCAAGATTATATCGTCTCCTATGCGCTCAATGCAGTGCCACGGGATAAGTATGTCGTCGCCTTTTGAAATGCCTAAAAAATTGCACTCTCCGGGAACGATTATAGCCGTCAATCTGCCCGAGCAAAGATCAAGCTGCGCGTCGCACACACAGCCTAAACGCCGCCCGTCGCAGACGTTTATCACTTCTCTTTCTTTAAGCGATTCAAGCGTAATAAGATCCGGCATAATATACCCCCAAAAATTAACCGTTTTGGTATATATTATGCCGGATGCTTTGTTTTATTACATTTTAAACGCTGAACTTGTGGAATACCTTTTTGCCTTTTTTGAGTATCACGCCGGCTTTCATTTCGTCAAGCGTTACGGCTTTGTAAACGTCTGTCACTTTATCGTCGCCGAGCATTATACCGCCCTGCTGTATAAGACGCCTTGCCTCGCCTTTTGACGGTGCGAGACCGGATTTTACGAGCATATCTATAACTGTTATGTTTCCGTCCTTGAAATCGGCTTCCGTAAGCTCCGTCGTCGGCATATTCTCGGACGAACCGCCGCCCGTGAATACGGATCTTGCCGCGGCGAGCGCTTTGTCCGCTTCTTCCTTGCCGTGTACCATTTCGGTCAGGTGATGCGCCAGCACTTCCTTGACTTTATTGAGCTCGCTGCCCTCGCATTTTTCATATTCGGCTATCTGTTCAAGCGGTATGAAAGTCAGCATTTTCATACACTTTATAACGTCACCGTCGTCCACGTTTCTCCAGTACTGGAAGAAATCGTAAGGAGACGTTTTTTCGGGATCGAGCCACACGGCGTTGCCCGCTGTCTTGCCCATTTTCTTACCCTGCGAGTCTGTCAGAAGCGTTATAGTCATACAATGCGCGTCTTTGCCGAGCTTCTTTCTTATAAGCTCCGTGCCGCCCAACATATTGCTCCACTGATCGTCGCCGCCGAACTGCATATTGCAGTTGTAGTTTTTGAACAGATAGTAGAAGTCGTAAGACTGCATTATCATATAGTTGAATTCAAAGAAGCTCAAGCCGCGCTCCATTCTCTGCTTGTAGCATTCTGCGCGGAGCATATTGTTTACGGAAAAGCAAGCGCCTACCTCGCGCAGAAGCTCCACGTAGTTAAGATCGAGCAGCCAGTCCGCATTGTTTACCATCGTGGCTTTTCCTTCGCCGAATTCTATAAAACGCTCCATCTGTTCTTTAAAGCGTTTTGCGTTGTAGTCTATGTCTTCTCTCGTCAGCATTTTGCGCATATCCGTTCTGCCGGACGGGTCGCCTATCATCGTAGTGCCGCCGCCTATGAGCGCTATCGGTTTGTTGCCGTGCTGCTGAAGCCTTTTCATTAGGGTGAGCGCCATAAAGTGACCGGCCGTAAGGCTGTCCGCAGTACAGTCAAAGCCGATGTAAAACGTCGCTTTCCCCGCGTTTATCATGTTTTTGATCTCTTCTTCGTTAGTCACCTGGGCAATAAGTCCGCGTGCGACCAGTTCATCGTAAAGTGTCATTTTATATGTTCCTTTCGGTATTTTTTTCAAGCATTTCCGCGGCTGTTGCCACCGCGTTCTTCGTAACGTCAACGCCGCCGATAATTCGTGCAAGCTCTTTTATTCTTTCTTCTTTATTCAGAGTCTT
>JAEEGW010000380.1 GCA_016280525.1 Clostridiales bacterium | reverse complement strand
TCGACAACTCTATACCACGTTGACCCTGCGGTGCAGTTCAGTTTGAGCTTAACGCCGTCAAGATCAACATTTTTCAGCAAAAACGTCTGGATCTCCAAATCGCAGGTACCTTGCTTCATTCCCATAGCTTCATCTTTGATTTTTACATTTTTAGGTGTAGCTGTGATTTTCAAGTATTCCGAAATATTGTCGGGTGTTAAAGCAATTTCTTTTATTGCTTCGGTAATCGGCTCAGTCTCAGGTGCTTCTGTCGCCGGAGCATTTGTCTGCGGCGCGTCGGTGGTTTGAGGTTCATTATTCTGTGAACAGGAAACAACGCTCAAAATACAAGTAACAATAAGAATGGCAATAATTATTTTTTTCATATTTAGTCCTTTCAATTACAGTTTTTTTATAATTTTCATTTTTGTGGGGTATAAAACTCATAAATGCCGATAGGTATAACTCGACATTAATCAACGCCTTTATTTTGTAACTATCAAACCGATCACCTCGCAAAACAAAAAAGTGCGCAGCCGGAGCCACGCACCGAAAAAATGCTAAGCTCCTTGCTGCTACACAAATGACCTCCGATAACATCCCTGCGCAATAGTTTTTCAACCATACCCACAATTAGGTGCCTCACGAAAGCGAGCCTGCATTTTTTACCGAAAATAAAAAACACAGCACCTGATTATGGTCACATGAAAGCGCAAGTATTCAACGCCGTTTTATTTAATTACGCATGGAAAAAAGTAAATGGAAAACCATTTGTGTAGCAATATCATACTAACACATTTCCCTGCTTTTGTCAATAGCTTTTATCTAAAAACCGTTATTTTGCAATGAAGCGCCAAAACGCATTCGGGCGGCGCCCCCCCAACGCGCCGAATGCGCTCATTTTGCTGAGCAAAATGAGATTTACATATATACCGTTCCCACCAGAGCATAGCGTAAAAATCCGTCTTTTGAAGGGTTGACTGTAGGGGCGAGCATTGCTCGTCCGATTCAAAGAATAAAGAAGAAAGAATAAATAATAAAGAATATAAACAGGTGTCGCTTCGCGACGATCTATGCGCTTCGCGCATTTGAGGGTTCCCCTCCCCCCCTCTCGTGAACCCCCATTGCTCACGATGTTCGCAACGGGGAACCCCTCGTATCCACCCCCAAACCCCCGCCATCCCCCCCGATATATTATCGGGGCTTTTGCGGCTTTTGCCTTGTAGGGCGGGGTCTTGACGCGCCCCCCCTGCCGCCATAACAAACAGTTCAAACACGAGACCGGTGTTCGCCTCATCCACCGCTCCCGCGGTCCCCCTTCCCCAACAGGGGAAGGCAAGAAAAACACGCCGCCCCCTCAATCTCGTTTAGAGATTGTGGGAGGGGACAGGGGGGTATGGGGGGTTCTCGGCGAAGCCGAGCTTGAGGGGTGGGCGACCCACCATAATTCGTCCCGAAGGGACACCGGTTTTTATTCTTTATTCTTTATTATTTAAAAAGGACGACCAATGGTCGCCCCTACATTGATTTATTTTATGCGGACAACCAATGGTCGCCCCTACGTCTGAATTCTTAATTCTGAATTCTTAATTCGGGAGGGGAAACCCCTCCCCTACAACGGACGACCAACGGTCGCCCTACATTAAATCAAAACGGACGACCGCCGGCCGCCCGTCTGAATTCTTAATTCAATTTATACTCCATCCGCATGCTTGATACGGTCATCCCCATTTTCTCATAGAACTTTATTGCGCCTTCGTTGAACGCCCAGACGTTTAAGTCTATCCTGACGCAGCCAAGCTCTTTTCCTATCCTCTTCGCTTCTTCAAAAAGAGCCGTACCGACGCCTTTGTGAGCGTACGCTTCGTCAACGCATATATCGTCGATATAAAGCGTTTTTACTGAGCGCATATGCGGATGTTTGCTGCCGTCAACAAGCTCGGCTATCATATATCCTACGACACGTCCGTCTTCTTCCGCGGATATTATACGATAATTTTCGTCGTCTATAAGGCGGCAGACGTCCTCTGTATCATATTTCGGCTGACCGGACACGAAAATATCCGGCCTGCCTTTTTTATGTATCCCGCATATATACTTAAGCAGCTTCACTATTTCTTCAGCCTGCTCTTTTTTTGCTTTTTCTATTATCATTTATTTTTTCTTCTTTTTTCTTCTATTCTCTTCTTCTTTTTACGGTAAATGATATAAGCGCGCAGGTACATAATGGCATACGCCGCCGCGGCAGCGAGAATTACGCACACAACGATGACAATGATCGTCTTTGCGACGGAACCAGCCGCCGCGTCGCTGTCGTGAGTTGCAAACGATATGCCGTTTATAAGCATTTTATACTGTCCGTTGTCCTCGTCCTTATGCGGCTTTGCCCAGACGCTTATGCGGCTGACGCTTTCCTTGCATATACCGCGGAACTCCGTCAGATCGAAATATATCCTGTAATACTGGCCGAGCGTGACGGACGTTACGCCCTCGTATACCGCGTCTGCTCCGTCCTCGGTCCTGCCGTTCATGCGAAGGATAAGATCGGACACCCCGGTCTTTCCGTCCGAGTCGAGTTTTATATCGAGCACGGCGTATTCCGCGCCGGAAATATCAAACTCGCCGTTTACGGAAACGCCTCTGTATTCCTGCAAAGGCGCGGCGTTGAGCTCGGCTGTGAGCGAGTACTCCGAGCCGTAGAGCGAATACGCTTCCGCGTCTTTTTCCGTTGTTATCATACGCGCGTTTTCGGACGGGTAGAAATCAAGCTCCGCTTTGTTGAAATCCGTTACTCTCACAAGCGGCGTGTTTCTGAGATCCGGCACATCGGAGCTGCCGGCGCCGGATATCACAAAGCGGCGCGCGGGCTGCGTCAGGCTGTAGCCGGAAACGGCTTCTCCCCACGTCGTAAGTCCGTAATACGACAGATACGGCTCGGTTATCACGTTTGAATAATCCGTATCTATATAGCGGAAAACGCGGTATATGCTTTTCTGCGTCTCCGCGGTGTTCTCCGTTCCTTTTGCTCTTGTGTAAAGTCCGGAATTTCTTTTATCGGAAGCAGTATCCACCTGCTCCGCGTATATTATCGCCTCTATCTGCTCGTTAGCCTCGGCTTTGTAATACGCAAGGCTGTACGCCGCCGCCTGGGCTTTCTGCTCGTCCTCGGTATTTCCGCCGCATGGATAGCTTATCTCGCCTATTATAAGTGGTCTTCTCTGTCCGTCGTAAAGATACGCCGGCTGTGAGAGAAGCGACGTCAGTATATTTATATTATCCATTGTAATATACCGCGCGTCGTAGCTGTATTCCGAGCCTTCCGCGTCTTTGAAATTCGCCGTTTCGCGGTCTATGTTATACGGGTCGACCGACACGCGCCACGGGATGTCTCCGCCTTCCTTTATCTTCTGCGACATAAGCGGCAAAAGATCCATTATCGAATAGTCGAGCGTTGAATCGCCGTTGTTGTCGTACGACGGTTTGTTGAAATTGTTCGCGACGGACACGTAAACTCTGCTGTTTGAGTAAACGGAGCGCGCGGCGTAGTCGACTATGCGAAGCGCGGCGCAG
>JAEEGW010000379.1 GCA_016280525.1 Clostridiales bacterium | reverse complement strand
GGACATTTCGTTCTCGGTTCAGGCACACCGCTTGATATCGATTACGTAGTATCCGGCGTATGCAACATAGAGCATGCAGATTATGCTCCTTCAATAGCTCTCCGCAACGCGGAACTTCCTCCGGAACTTCCCGCTCCCGAGATTATAAAAGCTCACTTCGATATATTCGATTACAGCAACGGCTTACTCTCATTACAGGGTTGGGCAGGCGCGAACTACCCGGCTAACAACCTGGGTTACAGAATAGACGACGGCGAGGATATACTTGACGGCGTTGAATTCATGGAGATCAACCCCGCAGAAGCTGATGCGATACATAACCTCGCAGGCGAAAACGCATTCAGATTCAAATCAGTAGCCGGCGGCACGGCCATAGACCTTGAACCCGGTGAACACACCATAACGATACTCGTCAGAGTGAACGACGGCAACGAGAACCATATCCTCGAACTCGGTTCCAAGACCTTCACGGTATCCGGCACGGCTGATCCCGCGGCGTTCGTAGGCATGTCCTTCAACACCATCTGGTTAGACGAAGTACAGATCTGCGACGTCGGCAACGCTCTTGAATACTGCCCGCTTGAAGGCGAATTCAGCGTAGTCGGTCTGCGCGGTTGGGGCCGTATCAAGAACAGCCCGATCTCGATGTTCGGTTACAGAATAGACGACGGTGAACCCGTATTCGACGCTGCGTATACTCAGGACAGATCTGACGTATGGGCTGCATTCGGCGTAACGTCTGCCGAAGCAAACGGCTTCAATATCCAGGGTATTGACGTATCCGAACTTGAAGGCGAACACACCATCACGGTCCTTGTCAAAGCGGAAGACGGCACGGTCATAGACATTGTCGAAGTTCCGTTAGAAAAACCGGTAGCCCCGGCGGTATGCATCAACGCTGCTTGGGACGATCTGTGGTATGACGAAGTCAAACTCTGCGAAGCAAAGGCGTACAGCTGGGTAGTTGATCACGCTGCCGATCTCGATTACGAGGAAG
Source organism: Clostridiales bacterium (assembly GCA_016280525.1). Lineage (GTDB taxonomy): Bacteria > Bacillota > Clostridia > Oscillospirales > CAG-272 > UBA1248. The sequence continues at coordinate 1,805 of JAEEGW010000379.1, read as the reverse complement.
GCACCGTTGCTCAGATCTACTTCAGAGGCTGGGCACAGCTTGACAAAGCGTTAGCAGGATTCGGCTACGTTATAGACGACGGTGAAGTAGTATCCGATCCGTCCTTCATCCAGGACAGAGCTGCAGAGCTTGAAGGCGCCGGATTTGCCGGAGCACAGGGCTATGCGATCTGGGTACCTGTTGACGGACTCGCGGCAGGACAGCACACCATAAAGATAGTTGCCATAGCGGAAGACGGCTCGGTCGTTGAAATATTCAAGTCCAAGAGCGGAGTTGATTACCCCGTAGCTCTCACATTCACGATCACTGAGGCAGAAGGCAGCGAAGTACCTACCGAACCGGACGACACCACCGAACCCGATGACACCACCGAACCGGACGATACCACCGAACCGGACGATACCACTGAACCGGATGATACCACCGGTGAAGAACCCGGTATCCCGTACGACGTCAACGACGACGGCTTTGTTGACAACAAAGACGTTGTTGCCCTGTTCAGATACGTTTCCAGCGACGCACCGTACGATGCGAAGTACGATATTGACGGCGACAACGAAATCACCAACAAAGACGTTGTAGCGCTGTTCAGAATCGTAAGCAGCATGTAATTCGGAAAAGGGATAATCACAACAATATAATTCGGCAAAGTACCGGAAAAATGACCGGCATCCGACCCGAACAAGCAAAAGGTCAATAAAACCCCTGCGCTGTCCGGCTCTCCCCGGGCAGCGCGTGGGGAAAATTTAGTAAATCTGACAAAAAAACCGATAAAAAACAGTATTTAGTAGGTAATATTCAAAAAATATTTAGTTTCTCGGCATAATTTATTGGATTTTTTAAAAAAACCTATTGACAATAAAAAGGATATGTGCTATAATTCACGTATCTCAAATATAAAAAATATATAAAGGAGAGAAAAAATGAAGAAATTTTTAGCAATGGCAGTTGTTGTTGTTATGGTTCTGGCTCTTGCTGTAAGTGCATCTGCTAAGCTCAGCGTTGACAGACTTTGGCCGAACTACAACGACAGATTAGAGGGCGAAGCTGAATACAGTGCAGATCCTTTTGCCGGCTGGGACATCGAGATGGAAGTTGGCGACCACCTCTACATGATCGGCTGGTGCATGGGCGACCCCGGTGATGCTCCTCTCGACAGAATGGTATGGACCCTTGACGGCGAAGAAAAGGAATGCTCCGAAGTTTACAGAGCAAGAGAATTTGCTCTCTTCAGAGATGCTGACCTTTCTGAACATCCCGATTGGGCTGCCCTTAAGGATATGTTCCAGGGATATACCGATGATCAGATCAACGTTGCAGGCTTCGGCTTTGACAGCGCATCTCAGGGCGGTATGATGGAGCTCCTCGGCGCTGACGAACTCGGCAACGGCACTTATTCCGTAACCATCAAAGGCATACTTACAGACGGCAAAGAAATAACCGACGAGGCGTATGACTTTGATCTTATCGTAGGCACCGGTGTACCGGATGAAGAAGAGACCACCGAACCGGATACTGAAACGGAACCCGAGACCGAGCCCGAGACCGAGCCCGAGACCGAGCCCGAGACCGAGCCCGAAACAGAGCCCGAAACGGAACCCGAGACCGAGCCCGAAACAGAGCCCGAAACCGAACCCGAAACGGAACCCGAAACCGAACCCGAAACCGAACGCGAACTCGCTGAGATCGAAGACGGCATACTCAACATAGTAATCGGCGGCGGCGTAGAAAAAGTCGAAGCAAAAGCCGGTGAAGAAGTTGACGTTAAGATCGAGCTCAAAGGCGTAACGACCCTCAGCTCCCTT